>NZ_DATHFX010000072.1:0-6618 GCF_035317885.1 Pinirhizobacter sp. | reverse complement strand
CCCATGAAAGCTCCCGTACGTGTTGCCGTGACCGGCGCTGCCGGCCAGATCGGTTATGCCCTCCTTTTCCGCATTGCCGCCGGCGACATGCTCGGTCCGGACCAGCCGGTGATCCTGCACCTGTTGGAAATCACCCCGGCGCTGCCTTCGCTTCAGGGCGTGGTGATGGAGCTCAACGACTGCGCGTTCCCGACGCTTGCAGGGGTCGTTGCCACCGATGACGTCAACGTCGCCTTCAAGGATGTCGACTATGCCCTGCTGGTGGGCGCGCGTCCGCGCGGCCCCGGCATGGAGCGCAAGGATCTGCTGGAAGCCAACGGCGCCATCTTTGGCCCGCAGGGCAAGGCCCTGAACGACCACGCCAAGCGCGATGTGCGCGTGCTGGTGGTGGGCAACCCCGCCAACACCAATTCACTGATCGCCCAGCAGAACGCCCCGGACCTGGATCCGAAGTGCTTCACCGCCATGGTGCGCCTGGATCACAACCGCGCCCTGTCGCAGCTGGCGGAGAAGACCGGCAAGCACACCACCGATATCAAGAAGGTCACCATCTGGGGCAATCACAGCTCCACCCAGTACCCGGACCTCCACCAGGCCACCGTCGGAGGCAAGCCGGCGCTCGAACAGGTCGACCAGGCATGGTACGAAAGCGACTTCATTCCCACGGTGCAGCAGCGTGGCGCGGCCATCATCAAGGCGCGCGGTGCGTCGTCCGCGGCGTCCGCCGCCTCGGCCGCCATCGACCACATGCATGACTGGGCACTGGGCACGGCCGAGGGCGACTGGGTATCCATGGGTATCCCCTCGGACGGTTCCTACGGCATCGAGCCGGGAGTGATCTTCGGCTACCCGGTGACGGTGAAGGGTGGCAAGTATTCGATCGTGCAGGGCTTGCCGGTCAATGCGTTCTCGCAGGCCCGCATCGATGCGACCAACAAGGAATTGCGCGAAGAGCGCGCTGGCGTGGAACACCTATTCAAGAAGTAAAACGTTACATGGCGACAAAAGAAGGCCGCGCATTTTCGTCTGGTGCGCAGCCTTCTTTCATGTCGATACCCCGGTATCGTCTGGGAGGCGTCCGGCGACGACACTGGCAGTGACCAGGTCGCTGCCCACGTTTACCGTGGTTCGCAGCATGTCGAGCAGGCGGTCGACACCAAGCACGATGCCGATGCCCTCGGCCGGAATGCCGAAGCTCACCAGCAAGCCGGCAATGAGCGGCAGCGAACCTCCGGGGATGCCGGCCACGGCAACGGCGGAGATCACTGCCAGGACCATCAGCACGCCTTGTTGGGCCAGCGACAGTTCCACGCCGAAGGCCTGGGCCACGAACAGCACCACGCAGCCTTCGAACAAGGCCGTGCCGCTCATGTTCATGGTGGCGCCCAGCGGCAGCACGAAACCGGCCACGCTGGGAGGTAGTTTCAGTTCCTCGCGGGCCACGGCCAGCGATGCGGGAAGGCACGCACTGCTGGAGCTGGTGGAGAACGCCGTGATCAACACGGGCCGGATCTGCCGGAAGAAGCCCAGCGGCGACCGACCGGAAAGAAATTTCAACCAGAGCGACATGGTGCCGAACAGGTGCAACAGCAGGGCGGCTGCGCACCCGGCGACGAACAGCGACAGCGTGACAAGGATATCCACGCCCACCTTCACCACCACGCTGTAGATCATCGCGGGCACCGCATAGGGCGCGAGTTTCAGGGCGAAGTCGACCACGCGGGTCATGAGTGCCGCCATCGTCTCAAGCGCGCCCAGCACCTGGGCTCGCGCTTCGGCCACGAGTTGCGTGGCTGCCGCGCCCACCAGGATGGCGAAGACGATCAACGGCAGCACGTCGCCCAGCCGGTTGCGGTCGTTGCCGACCACCGCACCAAACAGGTTGCGAGGCATGAACATGTCCACCAGGGCGGCGGCGTTGATGGCAGGTTGCGCCGCGCGGGTCTGCAGCAGGCCCGCCGAGGTGCCGCTGTATTGGCGCACCAGGCTGGCGCGCGTATCGGCATCGAGGAAATGCCCGGGCTCCAGCAGGTTCATCATCAACAGGCCCAGCACGACCGCGATGCCCATGTTGGCCACGAACAGGCCGAAGGTGCGTCCGGCCAGGGGGCCTAGGCGGTCAAGCCGGCCCAGCTGGGCGACTCCCGAGGCCAGCGACGCGAATACCAGGGGCACGATGACGAAGAACAATAGCCGCAGGAACACCTGGCCAAAGGGATCGAGCACATCCGTCGCCACCGTCTGCATGAAGGTGAGCGCCGGTGGATGGAAATGGCCCAAGGCAAGGGTGGCCAGGCCCAGGGCGATGCCGGCAAGCAGGCCGACGAGGATGCGGCGGGCGAGGGGAGTGGCTTGGCTCATGTCGAAACCCTAGCGGTGCGGAGGGAAATCCGTCTTCCGGGAAATAACCTTGTTGTACTGCAGCACGGGTCGGGCACGGGGAATGCGCTAAAATCGACGTTTTCCCGGAGCAGACATGGCACAGCTTCCTTCTCCCGGCGCACGCTTCCGCGACGCTCTTGCCGCTGAATCGCCCTTGCAGGTGATCGGCGCCATCAATGCCAACCATGCGCTGCTGGCGCGCCGCGCGGGATACCGCGCCATCTATCTTTCCGGTGGTGGCGTGGCTGCGGGCTCGCTAGGCCTGCCGGACCTGGGCATCAACACGCTCGACGACGTCCTGACCGACGTCCGGCGGATCACCGACGTGTGCGACCTGCCGCTCATGGTGGATATCGACACAGGCTTTGGCCCCAGCGCGTTCAATATCGCCCGCACCGTGCGCAGCCTGATCAAGGCGGGTGCCGCGGCCTGCCATATCGAGGACCAGGTGGGCGCCAAGCGCTGCGGCCATCGCCCGGGCAAGGAAATCGTCAGCGCCGGCGAGATGGCCGACCGCGTCAAGGCCGCCGCCGATGCGAAGACCGACGCCGACTTCTTCCTGATTGCCCGCACCGATGCGATCGCCGTCGATGGCGTGGACGCCGCCATCGAGCGCGCGATCGCCTGTGTCGAGGCCGGCGCCGATGGCATCTTCGCCGAGGCCGCCTATGACCTGGCTACCTACAAGCGGTTCACCGACCTGCTCAAGGTGCCGGTACTGGCCAACATCACCGAGTTCGGCAGCACGCCGCTCTTCAGCGTCGAGGAGCTGCGCAGTGTTGGCGTGGACATCGTGCTGTACCCGCTTTCCGCCTTCCGTGCCATGAATAAGGCCGCCGAGAATGTCTACCAGGCTATCCGCCGCGACGGACACCAGCGCAACGTGGTGGACGCCATGCAGACGCGCGAAGAACTCTACGACCGCATCGGCTACCACGACTACGAACGCCGCCTCGACGAACTGTTCTCACGCAAATCCTGATCGTATGCCCCCTCGAAGGAACCCAAGCGCATGAGCGAACAAACCCTTCCAAAGCCCAAGAAATCAGTGGCCCTGTCCGGCGTCGCCGCTGGCAACACGGCCTTGTGCACGGTCGGCCGCAGCGGCAACGACCTGCATTACCGCGGCTACGACATCCACGACCTGGCCGCCAAGGGCTGCTTCGAGGAAGTGGCGCACCTGCTGGTGCATGGCGTGCTGCCCACGTGGCAGGAATTGAATGCCTACAAAGCGCGCCTGCGCCGCCTGCGTGGCTTGCCCGCGCCGGTGAAGAGCGCCCTGGAACTGCTGCCGGCGGCCACCCATCCGATGGACGTACTGCGCACCGGCTGCTCGGTGCTGGGCACGGTGCTGCCGGAGAAGGACGACCACAACCGCACCGGTGCCGTCGCGATTGCCGACCGCCTGATGGCGAGCTTCGGTTCGATGCTGCTGTACTGGTTCCACTTCAGCCACAACGGCAAGCGCGTGGAAGTGGAGACCGACGACGATTCCATTGCCGGCCATTTCCTGCACGTGCTGCACGGCAAGAAACCCAGCGAGTTGCATGCCCACGCGCTGGATAAATCGCTCATCCTGTATGCCGAGCACGAATTCAACGCCAGCACCTTCGCCGCGCGCGTGATCGCCGGCACCGGCTCGGACATGTATTCGGCCATCACCGGTGGCATCGGTGCCTTGCGTGGCCCCAAGCACGGTGGCGCCAACGAAGTGGCGATGGAGATCATCGCGCGTTACCGCAATGGCGATGAAGCCGAAGCCGACATCCGCGCCCGCGTGGAGCGCAAGGAAATCATCATCGGTTTCGGCCACCCGGTGTACACGGTGTCCGATCCGCGCAACGAGATCATCAAGGAGATCGCGCGCAAGCTGTGCACCGATGGCGGCAACCCGAAACTGTTCGAAGTTTCCGAGCGCATCGAGAAGCTGATGTGGGAACAGAAGAAGATGTTCCCCAACCTCGACTGGTACTCCGCGTCCGCGTACCACATGATGGGCGTGCCCACCGCGATGTTCACGCCGCTGTTCGTGATCTCGCGCACCTCGGGCTGGAGCGCGCACATCATCGAGCAACGCGAGGACGGCAAGATCATCCGTCCCAGCGCGAATTACATCGGGCCGGAAGACTTAAGCTACACGCCGATCGAAAAGCGCTCCTGACCATCCCGGCGGCTCAGAGCGACGCGGCCAGCCGCGTCGCCTGGGCGATCGCCCGCTTGGCATCGAGTTCGGCGGCCACATCCGCACCGCCGATCAGGTACACCGTCATGCCCGCGGCCATCAGGGGATCGTGCAGCGTGCGGTTGGGTTCCTGGCCGGCGCAGATCACCACGTTGTCCACCGCCAGTACCTGCGGCGCACCGTCGATCACCACATGCAGGCCTTCATCGTCGATCCTGCGGTAGGCCACGCCGCCAAGCATGTGTACCTTCTTGTGCTTCAGGGTCGCCCGGTGGACCCAGCCGGAGGTCTTGTTCAGCCGCTTGCCCGGCGCGCCCGGGCTGCGCTGCAGCAGCCATACCTCGCGATCGGGTGCCTCGGCCTTTGCCTGCGCCAGTCCGCCACGATGGGCAAGCGTGGTATCCACGCCCCATTCACCCGTCCAGCGCGCGATATCGGTGCTGGGTGACGGGCGCGACTGCACCAGGAATTCGGCGACGTCGAATCCGATGCCACCGGCGCCGATCACCGCCACCGTCTTGCCGACGCCGGCGTTACCTGCCAGGACGTCGACATAGCTCAATACCTTGGGATGGTCGCTGCCTTCGATGCCGGCAGCGCGCGGTGTCACGCCGGTGGCAAGTATCACGGCGTCGAAGCGGCCAGCCTGTAGTGCCTCTACCGTGGCGACCTCGCCCAGTGCGAGGGCGACGCCGGTTTCACCCAGGCGATGCGCGAAGTACCGGATCGTCTCGTCGAATTCTTCCTTGCCGGGAATCCGCCGGGCCATGTTGAACTGGCCGCCGATCGCCGGCGCGCCATCGAAGAGGGTTACCGCGTGGCCGCGTTCGGCAAGCGTGGTAGCGCAGGCAAGGCCCGCGGGGCCTGCGCCGACCACGGCATAGCGTTTGCGCGAGCTTGCCGGGCGAATCACCAGTTCGGTCTCGTGGCAGGCACGCGGATTGACCAGGCACGATGCCCGGCGATTGACGAACACGTGGTCAAGACATGCCTGGTTGCAGGCGATGCAGGTGTTGATCGCTTGCGTGCGTCCGCCAGCGGCCTTGTTCACCCAGTCCGGGTCGGCCAGCAGGGGCCGCGCCATCGATACCATGTCGGCATCTCCCGCAGCCAGCACGCGTTCGGCAACATCGGGCATGTTGATGCGATTGGTGGTGACCAGCGGGATCGACACTTCGCCCTTGAGCTTGCGCGTGACCCAGGTGAACGCCGCGCGCGGCACGCTGGTGACGATGGTGGGGACACGCGCCTCGTGCCAGCCGATGCCGGTGTTGATGATCGTGGCGCCGGCGGCCTCGACCTTCTTCGCAAGGGTTACGATTTCATCCCACGATTGCGCATCGTCGACCAGGTCGAGCATTGACAGGCGGTAGATGATGATGAAGTGGCGGCCCACGGCCTGGCGGATGCGCCGGACGATCTCCACCGGCAGACGCATGCGGCGTTCGGCGTCGCCACCCCAGGCATCGTTGCGTTTATTGGTGCGTGCGGCGATGAACTGGTTGATCAGGTACCCCTCCGAGCCCATCACCTCGACGCCGTCGTAACCCGCACGCTGGGCAAGTTTCGCGCTGCGCACGAACGCGCCGATGGTGCGCTCGACACCGCGACCGGTGAGTGCCCTGGGCGTGAACGGGCTGATCGGGGATTTTATTTTCGATGGCGCTACGGCGAGCGGCTGGTAGGCATAGCGGCCGGCGTGAAGGATCTGCATGCAGATCTTGCCGCCTTCGGCGTGCACCGCTTCGGTGACCTTGCGGTGCCGGGTCACGTGCCAGGGCATCGACAAGGTGCCGGAGAACGGTTTCAACCATCCTTCGATGCTCGGCGCGATGCCCCCGGTGACGATCAGGCCCACGCCGCCGCGAGCGCGCTCGGCAAAAAATGCGGCGAGCTTGTCGAAGTCCTTCGCCTTGTCTTCCAACCCCGTATGCATTGAACCCATCAACACGCGGTTGCGCAAGGTGGTGAAGCCGAGGTCGAGCGGGGCCAGCAGATGCGGGTATTCCACGGGATAGGCACCGATTCAAACGATCGTTTGATGATGCACGTGA
>NZ_DATHFX010000071.1:0-2754 GCF_035317885.1 Pinirhizobacter sp. | reverse complement strand
CCGAAGCGCTTTGGGTATGCTTCGACATCGTTTACCAGGTCGAACATCTGCGCTGGCGTATAAGGCACCAGCGCGCTGCGGCGGATTTCGGTCACGGAACCACGCATCCTTTTGGGAGCGGCCCAAGGCCTGCCCCACCATGAAAGAACACCGATTTTAGCGAAGATGGCCAAGCAAAAAGACAAGGACAAGGCAGCTGGGGGCACGATCGCCCTGAACAAGCGCGCCCGTCACGAATACCACATCGACTCCCGCCACGAGGCAGGCATCGCCCTGCAGGGCTGGGAACTGAAGGCGCTGCGCGCCGGCCGCATCAACTTCACCGACAGCTACGCGGTGGTATTGGGCCGCGAACTGTTCCTGGTCGGAACCTCCATCCCGCCACTGATCCAGGCCTCCAGCCACGTCATCGCCGAGGACCGCCGCACGCGCAAGCTGCTGTTGCACCGCGCCGAGATCGATATGCTGATGGGGTTCGTCGAGCGCAAGGGTTACACCCTGGTGCCCACCGCCATGTACTGGAAGGGCAACAAGGTGAAGGTGGAGATCGGCGTGGCCCGGGGCAAGCAGGAACACGACAAGCGCGCCTCGGAGAAGGAGCGCGAGTGGAAGGTGGACAAGCAGCGCGTGATGCGTGCGCACAACCGCATGGGATGATCGCCGACAGCGCGTACTCGTACAGCGCTGACGTCAGCTTCGCGAACTGACGCACACCGCGGCTTGAGGCCGACTTACGCCGGCCGTCGCGATGCCTAACGTGGATGCACCACCCTGGCCAGCGCTGCGGGTGGTTCATCCACTGAAGGAATCGCCATGACACCTCGCACCTTCCCTTCCCTGGCCGCCCTCGTTGTCGGGTTCACCGGTATGGCGGCGCACGCCGCTCCGATGGACAACCCGCTCGAGCAGGCCCAGGCCACGGCGGAACTTGTTCGCAAGTCGTCGCCCGCCACCGATGTACCGGCCTCGGCCACGCATGGCGCGGCCAGCGCCGCTCCCGATGCATTCGGCACGCTACGCATGCCGCCCACGGCCGACGGTTCGAGCTGGTGGCTGGACCTGCCTGTCGGTGCTGCTCGCGGCCAAATCGCCCGTGACGGCACAAGGGTGTTTGCTACGACCGATCCTGGCGTGAACCTCACCACCACCACGCTCACCGATGGCGTCCAGGTGGCCACGGTGACGCGCAATGCCGCGGCGAGTACCGAAATCACTTACAGGCTGGGCGGGGATGTGATCGCCTCGCTCGGTGACGATGGCGGCGTCATCATCGGCCGCCACGAGACCGGCGGCCGTGCTGCGGGCCACGACTGGCGGCCCGTCGTCACCTTGGGCCAGCTCAATGCGCCGTGGGCCCGCGACGCCACGGGCAACGCCGTTGCCACGCGCTACGTCCTCGACGACGGCGCCATCGTCCAACAGATTGATCATCGGGCCAGCACCACGAACTACCCCGTCGTCGCCGATCCCCGCGTGGTCTTCGAACCGCTTCCTTACGTGTACCTCGGAAAACTGGAAACGGCCGTGGCCAGCACCCTGGAGGGCGCCGCCGCGTTTTGCGACATTCTTGGAAACATTCCTGCTGTCGGCCCGATCGCCGCGGGCTTCTGCCGCAGCCGGGTGACCAAGGTGGCCTTCGAGGCCCAGAAGCAGGCGGACGCGGGGAAATGCGTGGCCTACCTCTTCGCCCCGCCGCTGGTGATCTCCAAGGGCCACACCGGCGACTTCTGCGACTAACTGAACAGGGCCGCGGCGGCGCTTGGGTAAACACGCCGCGGCGCTATATACTGCGGACGGCTTTCAAAGCTTCCCCGGGGGTGTCCTGGCTTCGACGGGGGTAGTGCGATCGCCTGGTGCATGCCGAGGGGGTGACTTTCCTCGTTAAACCAGTCGCAAAACCCATAATTGCCAACGATAGCAATTACGAAGTGAATCAGGTGGCTCTCGCCGCCTAATTCTGTGGCCCCATAAAGGCCCTTCCCCGAACCGGTCTTGTGCTCATGCTCGCCGGTGTAGGGTCATTATCATGAGACAGTCCAACGTTGCCGGCCCGGCGGCTGCGGATTAAATCCAACGGGCTGGTTACCTGGTGCGCTTAGCACGCCGTGCTGTCAGGTAACGAGATCCAACGGTGAGCTAAGCATGTAGAACTGGGGGTTAAACGCCTTCGGACGCGGGTTCGACTCCCGCCACCTCCACCACGTTTGGTCAAAACCCCTTGTTTTTCGCAAGGGGTTTTTTCTTTGCGTCGTGTCTTCCGCCTACATCAACCACGCCCGGAACTGACAAGTATTCCTGTCCCCGGAGACTTAAGATTGCCTTGCTGCCGCGGCTACAAAGGAATGCGCCATAAGGCGTGCTGCCGGGCCTGCCCGAAGCAAGGAGTCATGGATTTGGCAAGGAAGAAACAGCCATCAGACCATCGGCGTCATTCGCCGTTGAGGATGGCAACCTACACCGATCGAAGGACGTCCTCAGTCGCCGCATTCGACGGCGATCTGGCGATGTCGATCCTTGTAGACGTGCACCGCACCATGGGTCGTCTGGATCGTTCCGTGGCAAGGCTCGAGGAAGGCCAGAAACGCCTCGAAGAACGCCAGACGAAACTGGAAACCAAGGTCGATCTTCTTGATGCCAAGGTCGATCAACTTGGCGACAGGGTGAGTCACCTCGAGGGTAAATTCAAACATCTCGACACCAAGGTCGACGACCTCGCGGGCAAGGTTGGCGACCTCACCATTAAGGTTGACAGCC
>NZ_DATHFX010000070.1:0-9618 GCF_035317885.1 Pinirhizobacter sp. | reverse complement strand
ACGCTTCTACCGGTTGGTGGAACTGGTGGGCTACTGGTCCATGCTCGATGTCTTCGTGGTGGCGCTGTTGTCGGCGCTGGTGCATTTCCAGGTATTGAGCCGGGTGGAGCCCAAGCCTGGGGTGATCTATTTCGGCCTGGTCGTCGTGCTGACGATGCTGGCCTCGATGAGCTTCGACCCCCGCCTGATCTGGGATCGCAAGGAAACCGATGACTGAGCCTGAACAACCGCGCGACGAGCGCGACGACCTCCCCGAACCCGTGGTGCACAAGCGCCGCGTGGGTATCTCGCTGATCTGGCTGGTGCCGCTGGTGGCGGCCGCCGTCGGCGTCTCGCTACTGGTGCACGGCTGGCTGGGGCAGGGGCCGGCCATCACGGTAACCTTCCAGACCGCCGAGGGACTGGAGGCCAACAAGACCCAGGTGAAATACAAGAACGTGGTGATCGGCAAGGTCACGCAGATCGCGCTGAACCACGATCACAGCCAGGTGAGGGTGAAAATCGACCTGGAAAAGAACGCCGAGAGTTTCGCCACCAAGGACACCCGCTTCTGGGTGGTCAGGCCGCGCGTGGGCATCGGTGGCGTATCGGGTGTCGATACCTTGTTCTCCGGCGCCTTCATCGGTGCCGACACCGGCGACTCCCCCGACGAACAGGATGAATTCAAGGGTCTGGAAACACCGCCACCGGTACTGCACGGCCAGCCCGGCAAGCGCTTCACCCTGCACAGCGGCGACTTGGGCTCGCTGGACATCGGCTCGCCGGTGTATTTCCGCCGCGTGCAGGTGGGCCACGTGGTGTCCCATGCGCTCGATGAAGACGGCAAGGGCGTGAGCCTGCAGGTTTTCATCGATGGGCCCAACGACAGGTACGTGTCGAAGTCGTCACGCTTCTGGAACGCCAGCGGCGTGGATGTATCGCTCGGCGCCGATGGCCTGAAGCTCAACACGCAGTCCCTTGCCACGGTGCTGGCCGGCGGCGTGGCTTTCCAGTCGCCCAACGGCCCGCACGATGACACTCCCGCTGAAGAGAACGCCAACTTCGACCTCTTCAACGACCAGGGCACGGCGATGGCACCGCCCGATGGCGAGCCGCGTTATATCCGCATGCGCTTTGACCATTCGCTGCGTGGCTTGCGCGTGGATTCGCCGGTGGAATTCCTCGGCATCAACGTGGGCAAGGTGGTGTCGGTGAACCTCGACTACGACATCCGGGCCCAGCGCTTCCCGGTGATCGTGGGTGCCGTGGTGTACCCCGAGCGCCTGGGCAAGGCCCATCAGAAACTGATGGCCGCGGCGGTCGGCAGGGGCGATACCGACTGGTCGCAGATGGTCGGCCGCCTGGTCGACCATGGCCTGCGCGCTCAGGCGCGAAGCGGCAACCTCCTTACCGGCCAGCTGTACATCGCCATCGACTTCGATCCCAAGGCCAAGCCTGTCACATTCGATCCCGCGGCCAAGCCGCTGGAGTTGCCCACCACGTCCGGCAACTTTGACAAGATCCAGGAACAGCTGGGCAGCATCGTGGACAAGATCCAGAAGATTCCCTTCGATACCATCGGCAAGAACCTCGATGAGAGCCTGAAGCAACTCTCCGGCACCTTGAAGCAGGTGAACGAGAATCTGGCGCCGGAGGCCACCAAGACCTTCAAGCAGGCGCAACAGACGCTGGGCGCGGCCAACAATGCCTTGTCGGACGACTCCCCGTTGCAGCAGAACCTTGGCCAGACCCTGCAGGAACTGCAGCGCACGGCCCGCTCGCTGCGGGTGCTTACTGATTACCTGTCCCGCCATCCGGAGTCGTTGATCCGCGGCAAAGGCAAGGATGCAGCGCCGGCGCCAGCTCCACCACCGCCGGCCGCGCCGACCACCTCCACGAACCCGCCGCAAGGGAGCAAGCCATGATCCGCCGGATGCCGCTGTTAGCCCTCGGGATGCTGGCCGGCTGCGCCTCGGCACCCACGCAGTACCACACGCTGGTGCCGCGTGCCGTGGCACCCACCACGTCGCCGGCGGGTTTCGTGGTGGAAGTGCTTCCGGTGGCGGTGCCGCCCCAGGTAGACCTGCCGCAACTGGTGCTGCGATCGGGTGCCTCCGACGTGCAGGTGCTGGAAAACCAGCGCTGGCTGGCGCCGCTGGGCGATGAAGTCCGCGGTGCATTGTCCGCCGATATCACTTCGGCACTGAACACCCACGATATTTACGGCCTGGCCAGGCCTCCGGGCAGCACCGACATCCGCATCAAGGTCGACATCCGCCGCTTTGATTCCGAGCTGGGCGGCAGCGCCACCGTCGAAGCCAGTTGGACGCTGCGCAAGGTGGATGGCCTGGAAGGATCGAGCCTTGCCTGCGCCACGCGGGTGAGCGAGCCGGCCGGCAGCGACTACGCAGGCCTGGTGCAGGCGCATCAGCAGGCACTTGCCCGCCTCTCAGGTGCCATTGCCCAGGCGACGCGCGCGCTGGCCTCGGGTTCGGCATCGGGCTGCCCCACGGTGGACGGCGGCTGAAAAGCGCCCCGGCCATGGCGAAGCGGGCCGGGCTTGGGCTAACCTGTCGCGTTGACCCACCCCGCTTTACCGGTACGGATATCCATGCAGCACGACACTGACCAGGCGCCCCGCGAAGTCGGGAGTTACCACCCGGCCGCCGTGGAAGAAGGCGCGCAACGCTTCTGGAACGAGCAACGCGCCTACGAGGTGAAGGAAGACCCTTCCCGCGAGAAGTATTATTGCCTTTCCATGCTGCCGTACCCGTCCGGTGCGTTGCACATGGGTCACGTGCGCAACTACACCATCTCCGACGTGATCAGCCGCTACCAGCGCATGCTGGGCAAGAACGTGCTGCAGCCGATGGGATGGGACGCCTTCGGCCTTCCCGCCGAAAACGCCGCCAACAAGAACAAGACGGCCCCGGCGAAGTGGACGTACCAGAACATCGACCACATGCGCGAGCAACTGAAGCGCCTGGGGTTCGCCTACGACTGGACCCGCGAATTCGCCACCTGCGATCCGGACTACTACCGCTGGGAACAGTTGATGTTCACGCGGTTGATGAAGAAGGGCCTCGCCTACCGCCGCAATGCAGTGGTGAACTGGGATCCGGTCGACCACACGGTGCTTGCCAACGAGCAGGTGATCGATGGGCGCGGCTGGCGCTCGGGCGCGCTGGTGGAGAAGCGCGAGATCCCGCAGTGGTTCCTGCGCATCACCGACTACGCGCAGCAGTTGCTCGACGGCCTTGATACCTTGCCCGGCTGGCCGGATGCGGTAAAGACCATGCAGCGCAACTGGATCGGCCGCAGCGAGGGCCTGGATATCCAGTTCACCGTACCGGGCGAAGCCGATCCGCTCACCGTGTTCACCACTCGCCCCGATACGCTGATGGGCGCGACCTTCGTGTCCATCGCCGGCGAGCACCCGCTGGCGCAGAAGGCCGCGCAATCGAACCCGGCGCTTGCCGCATTCCTTGCCGACATGCGCCAGGGCGGCGTGTCCGAGGCCGAGCTTGAAACCCAGGAAAAGCGCGGCATGGACACCGGCGTGAAAGCCGTGCACCCGGTGTCGGGCGAAGAAATACCCGTGTGGGTGGCCAACTTCGTATTGATGGGCTACGGCACCGGCGCCGTGATGGCCGTGCCCGGCCACGACGAGCGCGATTTTGAATTCGCCAACAAGTACGGCCTGCCGATCCGCCAGGTGATCGCGGTGGAAGGGGAAACCTTCGATCCGAAGCACTGGCACGACTGGTATTCCGATAAAACACGCAGCGACCTGCGCGTGGTCAACTCCGGCGATCTGGACGGCAAGAATTACCGCGAGGCGTTCGAATTCCTCGCAAGCAAGCTCGAAGCGTCGCACCTGGGCCAGCGCCGCGTGAACTGGCGCCTGCGCGACTGGGGCGTGAGCCGCCAGCGCTACTGGGGTTGCCCGATCCCGGTGATCCATTGCCCAAGTTGTGGCGATGTACCCGTGCCCGAAGACCAACTGCCCGTAGTGTTGCCCCAGGATGTCGCCTTCAGCGGCGTGGTGTCGCCGATCAAGGCCGACCCGGAATGGCGCAAGACCACATGCCCCACGTGCGGCGGCCCGGCCGAGCGCGAAACGGACACCTTTGATACCTTCATGGAATCGAGCTGGTACGTGGCGCGCTACACCAGCCCCAAAGCCAACGCGATGGTGGATGAACGCGTCAATTACTGGATGCCGGCCGATCAATACGTCGGCGGCATCGAGCACGCGATCCTGCATCTTCTGTACTTCCGCTTCTATCACCGGCTCATGCGCGACGAGGGCATGGTCAAGGGCGATGAACCGGTAACCAACCTGCTTACGCAGGGCATGGTGGTGGCCGAAACCTTCTACCGCGACGAAGCCAACGGCGGCAAGCACTGGTACAACCCGGCCGATGTCGACATCCTGCGCGACGAGCGCGGCCGCATCACCGGTGCAACCTTGCGCGAAGACGGCGCCCCGGTGCACATCGGTGGCATCGAGAAGATGTCCAAGTCGAAGAACAACGGCGTGGATCCCCAATCGATGGTGGGCAAATACGGCGCCGACACTGTGCGCCTGTTCTCCATGTTCGCCGCCCCGCCGGACCAGTCGCTGGAATGGAACGAGGCTGGCGTGGAAGGCATGAGCCGTTTCCTGCGCCGCCTGTGGCGCGAAGTGCAGGCGCATGTCGATGCCGGTGCCGCGCCCGCGCTCAACATTGCCTCGCACGACGGCGCCCAGAAAACCATGCGCCGCCAGCTGCACGAGACCATCGCCAAGGTCGGCGACGACATCGGCCGCCGGCAATCCTTCAACACGGCGATCGCCGCGCTGATGGAGCTGATGAACGCCCTGGCCAAATTCGACGACGCCTCGCCGCAGGGCCGCGCCGTGCGCCAGGAAACGCTCACCGCCGTGGTGCTGTTGATCAACCCGTTCACCCCGCATGCCAGCCACGCCTTGTGGCAGCTGCTGGGCCATGCAGAGTCCGTGCTGGAAGACCAGGCGTGGCCCGTGGCCGACCCCGCCGCCATGGTCCGGGACTCCCTGACCCTGGCCGTACAGGTCAATGGCAAGCTTCGCGGTACCATCGAGGTACCGGCCGCGGCTTCGAAGGAAGACGCCGAGGCCGCGGCGAAGGCCGACCCGGCCGTGGCCAAGCAGCTCGAGGGGCTCACCATCCGCAAGGTGATCGTGGTCCCGGGCAAGATCGTCAACATCGTCGCAGGATGATTTCCATGCTCCGCATGCTCCGCCTCCCGCTGTTGCTCGTCGCCCTGGCCGCCCTGTCGGCCTGCGGTTTTCACCTGCGCCGAAGCGCGGCACTGCCCGATTCGATGAAGCAGGTGCACCTGACCGTGAGCGGCGGCGGCAAGCTGGAGCGCAGCTTGAGCCGCGCCCTGGAACTGGCCGGCTCCACCGTGCTCGACCACGGCGGTACCGGCATCGCGGAGCTGAAGGTGCCCACGGCGGCCTTCAGCACGCAAACGCTGACCGTCGGCGGCTCGGCCCGCGTCACTGAATATTCCGTGCGCTACCACGTCGACTTCAGCCTTTCCGATGGCCAGGGCAACGTGGTGATCCCGCAGCGGGGCATCGACATGTCGCGCGACTTCAGCTACGACGCGCTCAACACCATTGGTACGGCGGCGCAGACCGAACAGCTGCAGAACAGCCTGGTGGACGACATGGTGCAGTCGATCCTGTTCCGCCTGGAAGCCGCCGCGAAGCATCCGGAGGTGATCCAGCCCGCTGCCACCCCGGCGCCCAAGGCCGACTGACGCACCCATGCCGCTCAGCCCGGGACAGTGGCAGAAGCAGCTCGCGGCCAGCGAGCTGGCCCCGGTGTACCTGCTGGCCGGCGAGGAACTGCTGGTGCTCGAGGCCGCCGACGCCCTGCGGGCCCAGGCGCGGCGCCTGGGGTACGACGAGCGCGAAGTGCTCGAAGCCGACGCCCGCTTCGACTGGGACGACCTGGCCCGTGCCGGTGCGGGCATGTCGCTCTTTGCCACGCGCCGCCTGATTGACCTGCGCCTGCCCGGCGGTCGCGCGGGCAAGGAGGGCGGGGCGGCGATCACGGCTTATTGCGCAGCGCCGCCGGCAGATACCACCTTGCTGGTCACTGCTACCGAATGGAGCAGCAAGCATGAAAGCGCCTGGAGCAAGGCGATGGATGCCGCCGGTGTGCAGGTGGTGTTCAATGCGCCGCGGCCGAACGAGTGGGCCGCCTGGATCGGCGCACGCCTGGCCTCGCGCGGGGTGAAGGCCACGCCGGGTGCCGCGGCCCTGCTGGCCGAACGAGTGGAAGGCAACCTGCTTGCCGCTGCCCAGGAGATCGACAAGCTGGTGGTGCTGGCGGGCGACGCGCGAGTGGACGAAGCCGCGATGGAAAGCTATGTGGCCGACAGCGCCCGCTTCGATGCCTTCAAGCTTACCGACGCCGCCTTTGCCGGTGACGGCGGCCGCGCTTTGCGCATCCTCGCGGGCCTGAAGGCCGAGGGCGAAGACCTGATCCCCCTGATGGGCTGGGTGGTGAACCAGTTGCAGTTGGCCATGCGCCTGGCCAACGCCCGCGACTTTGCCTCGCAGGCCCGGGCCGAGCGCCTGTGGCAGGCCCGCGAGCAGCTTTTCCGCCAGGCCCTGCGCCGCGCCCCGCGCGAACACTGGCTGGCGTGCCTGGCCCGTGCCGCCGCCATCGACCGCATGGCCAAGGGCCGCGAGCAAGGCGATCCGTGGCGGGCGGCCGAGCGCCTGGTGGCGGCGATCGCCGAGCCGCGCGCGACGACGGCCCTGGCCTGAGCCGGTCGATGCGCCCGCTGGCGATCCTGGGCGGCACCTTCGATCCGGTCCACCTGGGCCACCTCTGCGTGGCCTGGGAAGCGGCCGAGGCGCTCGATGCCGAGATCGCACTGGTGCCGGCCCACGTGCCGCCCCACCGCCCGCCGCCGCGCGCGACGGCGGCGGAGCGGGTGGCCCTGCTCGAGGCAGCGCTTGCCGGCCAGGACGTACTGCGGCTGGACACACGCGAGCTGGAGCGGGACGGCCCTTCCTATTCAGTGGACACCCTCGCCGAGCTCCGCGGGGAGATCGGCCCGGACCGGCCGCTGGTGTTGCTGGTGGGTGCCGATGCCTTCGCGGGCCTGCCGCGCTGGAACCGCTGGCGTGAAATCTTCGGCTTGGCCCATGTCGGCGTACTGACCCGGCCGGGCGAACATCCGGTGCTGGACGACGAACTAGCCGACGAAATCGCGCCCCGGCGCGCACGGGTGCCGACGGGACCGGCGGGGCAGGTGATCCCGATCACGGTGACCGCGCTGGACATCTCGGCCACGGCCATCCGCGACCTGCTGGCCGCCGGACGCATGCCGCGTTACCTGTTGCCGGCGGGGGTGGTGGACCGACCCGGCCTGCTGGCGCCCTACAGGTAAGGCCCCGTAGGCCCTTTCGCTGGCGAAGCCCGACGGGGCTATAATCGGCCCACCTATCCTGAGGTCCGCCCTTTTGAGCCAAAAGTCCAATCGCAAACCGTCCGACGCCCCGAACATCAACGAGACCCTGCGCAAGCGAGTGATCGACGCGCTAGAGGAACTGAAGGCCAAGGACGTCCGCGAACTGGATGTGCGGGGAAAGACCTCCATCGCCGATACCCTGGTGATTGCCTCGGGCACCTCCGCCCGGCACGTCAAATCCATCGCCGACGAAGTGATCAAGTTCGCCAAGCAGGCGGGCGTGATGCCGCTGGGCGTGGAAGGCCAGGTCGAAGCCGAATGGGTACTGGTGGACCTGGGCGACATCATCGTCCACATCATGTTGCCGCGCATCCGCGAGTTCTACGGCCTTGAGCGGCTGTGGACGCTTGGCGACGATGGCGCCGAAGCCGCCAACGACTAACGTGCGCTGATGCGCGCGCGTCTTATCGCCGTTGGCGAACGCATGCCCGCGTGGGTCGCCGAAGGTTTTGGGGAATACCGCAAACGCCTGGCACACGACCTACCACTGGAGCTCGTCGAGCTGAAGCCTGGCTTGCGTGGCAAGGGCCGCGACGATGCGCGCGCGATGGCCGACGAGGGCGCGGCGATCCTTGCCGCGTTGCCGCGCGATACCCACGTGGTGGCCCTGGACGGACGCGGCAAGCCGTGGTCGAGCGAAGAGCTGGCCACGCAACTCGCCGCGTGGCGGATGTCCGGACGTGACCTCGCCTTCCTGATCGGCGGCCCCGACGGTCACGCCGCCGAGGTACTGGCCCGCGCCGACCAGCTTTGGTCGCTCGGTCCACTGACTCTTCCACACATGCTCGTTCGCCTGGTGCTTGCCGAGCAGCTTTACCGTGCCACCACACTGCTGGCCGGCCACCCCTACCATCGGGCCTGACATGCTTTACCTTGCATCGCAATCGCCACGCCGCCGGCAACTCCTGGCGCAGATCGGCTTCGCTTTCGAACCGCTGGACCTGGATATCCCCGAAGTCCGCGAGCCACACGAAACACCGTTGGCTTACGTCACGCGCGTCTCGGGCGAAAAGGCCGTGGCAGGGAGGCGCAAGGTGTCGGCGATGGACTTCGTGCTGGCTGCCGATACCGAGGTGGTGCTGGACGACGAAGTCTTCGGCAAGCCCGTCGACGATGATGACGCCGCCGGCATGCTGCGGCGCCTGTCGGGCCGCACGCATGAGGTGATATCCACCGTGTGGCTGGTGGGGCCGGAATTCGCACGCTCCGTGACGTCGACGTCACAGGTGCGCATGATGGCGCTGGACGAAGACGCCATCGCCGACTACCTGGCCACCGGCGAGCATCGCGGCAAGGCCGGTGCCTATGCCATCCAGGGCCATGCCGGCGCCTTCATCGAGCATCTCTCAGGCAGCTTCACCGGCGTCATGGGCTTGCCGTTGCACGAAACGCATTTGTTGCTGCATGCCGCCGGCATTCGCCGGGCCGCCTAAGCTAGCGCACGCGAGCGTGCAGCCGCTGCGTGTGATCCAGTTCGAAGCTTAAAGTCCGGCCCAGCGAGTGCGCGGCCGCGGCCGCCAATGACACCCCGAGGCCAGCATGTCCCGCTTCGCCGGTGTGTTTGCGCCAGAAGCGGTGGCCGAGCTGCCCGATGTCGGCCTGGCTGAGCTCGGGTGCATCGTTGGCTACATCCAGGGCCTCGCCATGGCGGGACAGCAACACGCGGCTGGCTTCCGGTGCGTGGCTCACCGCATTGGCAATCAGGTTGCCCATGAGCATGTCCAGCAGGGCCGGGTCGGTGATCATCGTGCTGCCGGGTTCGAAGCCTTCAATGTCCAGTTCAAGCCCGCGTCGTGCGATGGTGGCCTGGTGCAGGGCAAGCGTGCGGGCCAGCCATGCCCCCATGTCCACCGGCTCGCGGCGGGCGGGCTCGAAGCCGGCCTCCAGCCGGGTCAGTTCCAGCAGGGCGGTGACCGTGGCCTCGAGCTCTGCGCCGATCGCGCCGACCTCGGCCATCACCTCTTGTGGGCTTCGTTCGCTGGGAAAGCGGGTTTCAACGTCCACGAGGCTGCGCAGTTCCGCCAGGCGGGTGCGAGTCTCGTGGGCCAGCCCGCTGGCGAACTGCCGTTCGCGGGCAAGCACCTCGTCCATCCGGGCCAGCACTTCGTTGAAGCGGGC
>NZ_DATHFX010000069.1:0-2814 GCF_035317885.1 Pinirhizobacter sp. | reverse complement strand
TCGTGGCCGGAAATTCTCCGACGTGATCTACCGCACCCTGGGCGTGGCCGAGGTCGAAGACCAGCTCGCCGGCGTGAAGTGGCTGAAGTCCCAGCCGTGGGTGGACGGCAAGCGCATCGGCGTATTCGGCTGGAGCTACGGTGGCTACATGACCACCATGATGCTGGCGAAGGGCTCGAAGGAACTTGCCGGCGGCGTGGCGGTGGCCCCGGTGACCGACTGGAAGCTGTATGACACCTTCTACACCGAGCGCTACCTCGACCGCCCCCAGGACAATGCCGAGGGTTACAAGAAGAGCGCGCCGTTCGACTGGCTCGACGGCCTCACCTCGCCGCTGTACCTGGTGCACGGCATGGCCGATGACAACGTGCTGTTCCTCAATTCCACCGAGCTCATGGCGGCACTGCAAAAGCGCGGCACGCAGTTCCAGCTGATGACCTATCCCGGTGGCAAGCACGGCCTGGCCTTGCCCGGCCAGAAGGTGCACGTTTACCACCTGATCGCGAATTTCTTCGAGACCACGATCAAGAACGCCCACTAAACGCCCCACACGCTCCGCGCATGGATGACGGGCTATAGTGCCCGTCCGTTTCCTGGACATGCGCGGAGCGTGGGATGTCGGTAGCTGCCTATCCGGGCTTGCGGCACAGTTGGCCCATTGCCGTGATCGGCCTGGGCCTGTTCTGGCTGATCGTCGGCGTGGCGTTGACACCCAGCCCGACCAACGCCAGCTCGTGGTACCACAACGTGGTCACCGTGCTGCTGTTCCTGCCCGCCTTGTGGCTGGCGGTGCGCCATCGCGCATGGGTGGCCCGTTGCGTGCGCGATACCCCTGAGTTGATCCTGGTGGTGGCGCTATTGGCCTGGTCGTGCGCGTCGCTGGCGTGGGCGGGCGGTAGTCACGTCGCCGAACGGGTAAAGATCCCGCTGCAAGTGGCCGGTTTCCTGCTTGGATGGTTGTTCTGGGTGGCCGCCCGCGGCGAGGAAGCCGCACGCAACCTGTTGCGGCTGGCCGGATATGCCATGGCCGCCGGCGCGCTGGCGGCCATACTGGCCTTTCCCTATCGGCATACCGACTTCCCTGACCGGATCACCGGTTTTGCCATGCTCGATGGGCCCAATCTATCCGGATACGTGATGGGCGCGGTGGCCGTATGGCTGTTCCAGTTGCCGCCGGCGCGCCGCTGGGAACAAATCCTTTGGCTGCTGAGCCTGGGCTGCCTGCTGGCGTTCGCCGGGCTTACCTTGAGCCGCGGTACCTGGCTTGCCATTTTCGTGGTGATGCTGGTGATGCCGCTGTTCGATCGCAGCGTCAAGGGACTGGCCAGCAGCGCCCTGGCCGTGGCCGGAGGAGTGGTGGCCCTGGTACTGGGCCGGCAGATCCTCGAAGCCCGCGGGGTTTCGTACCGGCCGCAGATCTGGGAGCAGGCCCAGGCGATGATTCATGAACGGCCGTTCAGGGGTTTGGGTCTGGATACGCCGTATACGATCACTGTCGGCACGCAGTCGTGGACCCACAGTCACAACCTATTCACCAACCTCGCCATAGAACTAGGGGTGCCAGCGCTGCTTTGCTGGCTCGGCGCATGGTTGCTCCTGTTGCGTCGAGGATGGACCTACAGGCACGACCCGCTTGGACGCATCGTTCTGGGACTATGGGTGTTTTCCACCGTGGCCCTGCAACTGGATGGACCCGCCCTGTTGATGAGTCCCCGGCCGGAATGGCTGCTCACCTGGTTGCCGCTTGCCATTGGCGCGGCGCTGGCATTGCCATCCCCAACGGAACCGCAAGAACCTTCAAGTGATTCAAGTTAAATATTTATTTAATGACATGAAGTCGAAACTTCGTCATCATGCATGCAGGGCATGCTGACAACACGCATGGATGCGAGACCGGGAATTTAGGACCATTTAATGTCGGCAGTCGCACCCATTGGCCAATCCAGCACGCTCGCCTTCGATCCGGACAGGATCCCGGCGCCCTTGTTCGGTGCCCATGTGAATCTCCTGGGCTGGGATAACGGCGTGGGCTTGAGCCGCGACCTGCGGCTGCTCAACGAAGTGCTTTCCCAGGCTGGCTGCCGGGTCACGATGACGCTCTTCAAGCGCAGCCGCGCCCGTCCTTTCGGCCGATCGCACGTGATGCAAGTGCGCCGGGTGCTGCACTGGATGCAGAACAAGGTGCCTTCGCCCCAGTTCGACCTCAACATCATGGTCGAACACCTGCGGCCGGACTACATGCGCCTTGCCCGGCGCAATGTCTTCATCCCCAATCCCGAATGGTTCCCGCGCCGCCGCCTGCCGCAGTTGCAGGGCGTGGACACCGTGCTGTGCAAAACCCATCATGCGCAGTCGATTTTCAGCGACCTGGGTTGCGAAACGGCCCTGATCGGTTTCACCAACGCCGAACGCCTGCGCCGCCATGTCACCCGCCAGCGTGCGTTTTTCCACCTGGGCGGCCGCAGCCGGATGAAGGGTACCGACCGTTTGCTCGCCTTGTGGGAGCGCCACCCGGAATGGCCGCGGCTTACCGTGGTACAGCATCCGGACATCGCCGCCCGCGTGAGCACGGCCGCCAACGTCAATCACGTCGTCGATTACGTGGATGAAGAAGACCTCGTGCAGATGCAGAACGAGCACATTTTCCACCTGTGCCCGTCGGAAACCGAAGGATTCGGCCATTACCTGTGTGAGGCGCTGTGCGTGGGCGCCGTCACCATGACGCTCGACGCGGCGCCGATGAACGAGTTCGTCAACGCCGACCGCGGCATCCTGATCGACCATGACGGCACGGGCAAGCAAGGCCTGGCTACC
>NZ_DATHFX010000068.1:0-6684 GCF_035317885.1 Pinirhizobacter sp. | reverse complement strand
CTTGCGCGCGGTGATGTCGATCGCGGTGCCCTGGATCCAGTGCGGTTGGCCACCGAGTCCGAGGCTGGTGATGCGGCCGCGGAACAGTGCCCATACGTCGTGGCCGTCCTTGTGTCGCAGCTTGAGCTCCGCATCGAAGTCGTCATTGGCAGAAGCGGCCAGGCGCCGGGCACGCTCCACCAGCCGCTGCCAGGCGGACGGTCCGCTAAGCGTGGGCAGGCTGATGGTGGTGTATGGCGCCATCTCCACCGGCGGGTAACCGATGATGTCCACCCAGCGCCCGTCCAGTTCCAGCTCGCCGGTTTGCACGTTCCAGCGCCAGATCCCGGCCGAGGTACCGTCGATGATCTGGGCCAGCCGCTCACCGGCATCGGCTTCGCGCTGCAGCGCTGCGTTGCGGTCGATGACCAGTGCTCGCTGGTCCAGTGCCTCGGACACCGCCTGGGCCAGTTCGTTGAGAATGGCGCGCTGGCGGTCGTCGAGGTGGCGCGGTTCGCGGTCGATCACGCACAGCGCGCCCATCCGCAGCCCATCATGCAGGCTGATGGGCGCACCTGCATAGAAACGGATGTCGGGGGAACCGGTGACCATGGGATTGCCGGCGAAACGATCGTCGGCCCGCGCGTCGGGAATTTCCAGCAAGCCGTCTTCAAGGATGGTATGGGCGCAGAAGGCCACTTCCCGCGGGGTCTCGCTGACACCGGGAAGGCCATGGTTGGCCTTGAACCACTGCCGGTGAGTATCGACCAGGGTCACCATGCCGATCGGGGTCCCGGCGACCAGGGCAGCAGCCCTGGCCAGCGCGTCGAACAGAGGCTCGGATCCGGTATCCAGGACGGCAAGTTCGTGCAGCCGTGCAATGCGTCGGCTTTCGTTGGACGGTAAGGGGGCCGATCGGGTCATGGCAGCGAAGGGGAGCCGGAGGGATGCTCGGCGCATGATTAGCAGAATTGGCGTGGAAAATCCGTCTTGCCGTTCACGCGGCCGCCCCTTCGCCCCGCCTGGCCCAACATACGCCCGCGTACCCGGCCCTGGGCGCCTTGCCGCTAAAATGCCCGTTCCGCAAAGACAGGATCAAAGCGCGTGGTCATCAACCCGAAAGTCCGTGGCTTCATCTGCACCACCGCCCACCCGGTTGGCTGCGAGAAAAACGTCATCGACCAGATCGAAGCCACCCGCATCCAGGGCGTCCGCGCCGATGGTCCCAAGCGCGTGCTGGTGATCGGCGCTTCCACCGGCTATGGCCTGGCCTCGCGGATCACCGCGGCCTTCGGCTTTGGCGCCGCGACCCTCGGCGTTTTCTTCGAAAAACCTGCCACGGACAGCAAGACCGGCACGGCCGGCTGGTACAACTCCGCCGCCTTCGAGCGCCTGGCCCATGAGGCAGGCCTCTGGGCCAGATCCATCAATGGCGATGCGTTCTCCAACGAGGCCCGTGCCCGCGCCATCGAGATCATCAAGGCCGAGATGGGCGGCGAGGTGGACCTTGTGGTTTATTCCCTGGCCTCGCCGGTGCGCAAATTGCCCGATACCGGCGAACTGGTTCGTTCGGCGCTCAAGCCGATCGGCCAGCCGTACCAGGCCACCTCGATCGACACCAACAAGGACGCGATCATCAAGGTAGCGGTGGAACCGGCCACCGAGCAGGAAGTGAAGGACACGGTCACCGTGATGGGCGGCGAAGATTGGGCCCTGTGGATGGACGCTCTCGCCAGCGCCGGCGTGCTGGCGAAGAACGCCCGCACCGTGGCCTATAGCTACATCGGCACTCGGATCACCTGGCCGATCTACTGGCACGGCTCGATCGGCCAGGCCAAACAGCACCTGGACGACACCGCGCACCAGCTTACCCAGCGCTTGTCCGACCATGGCGTGGTGGCCCAGGTGGCGGTAATGAAATCGGTGGTGACCCAGGCCAGCGCCGCGATCCCGGTGATCCCGCTATACGTATCCCTTGTCTTCAAGATCATGAAGGAAAAGGGGCTGCACGAGGGCACCATCGAACAGACCAACCGCCTGTTCCGCGACCGCCTCTACCGCACCGACGGCGCGGTGCCGGACGTGGACGACGAGGGCCGCCTGCGCCTGGACGACTGGGAATTGCGCGATGACGTGCAGCGCGAGTGCACGGCCCAGTGGGACGGTGTCACGACCGAAAACCTCTTCGATACCACCGATTACCGTGGCTACAAGATCGGCTTCCTGCATCTGTTCGGTTTCGCGCGCCCCGACGTGAACTACGAAGCCGACGTCAAGCCCGATCCTGAGTTCGACTGCATCGCGCTTTGATCGGGCGCCGGACACGGGCGATACCGCTTGCCATCATCCTCGCGGTGGCAAGCGTCTCGTCGACCCGTGCCGATCCGCAGGAAGCCGGCGCCACGCTTTCGCGTCTTCGCGTGGAGGGCCTGGACATGGCGTTGGCGATCGATGCGGCGCAACCTCGCTTTAGCTGGCAGGTACAAAGCAACCGCCGTGGCGCGACACAACGCACCTGGCGCATCACATTGGCCAAATCTTCCGACTTGCTCGATGCAGGCACACCGGATGTCTGGGACAGCGGCCGCGTGGCTTCGCCCGAACCGTTCGGCCATGCCTACACGGGCCCGGCCTTGCGGCCGGCCACGCGTTATTTCTGGAAGGTTGAGGTCGACACCAGCGCAGGTCACGTCGCGCGCACGGCAAGCTTCGCCACCGGCCTTACCGACGAGACCGCCTGGGCGGGCGCACGCTGGATCGGCAAGGGCGATGGCGGCACGCGCGCCGCGCCACTGCTTCGACGGCCGTTCACCGTCGACGGCGGCGTGGCGAGGGCCACGCTCTACGTGGCTGCTGGCGGTTATGCCGATGTCACGCTCGATGGAAAACCCGTCGCCCCTGCCGTGCTGTCGCCCGGTTTCACCGACTACGACAAGCGCGTGCAATACGTGGCCACCAATCTCACCACCGCCCTGCAGGCTGCCGGCCCGCACGTGCTGGGCATGGAGCTCGGCCGCGGCTTCTATGGCCTGACCAATCCCGATGTCTGGCACTGGGAAAGGGCGCCGTGGCACGGCGAACCGCGCGTGCGTGCCAGGCTTGCCATCGACTACGCCAACGGGCACCACCAGGACATCGTCACCGGCGATGACTGGAAGCTGATCGACGGCCCCACCCTGCTCGATGATCTCTACGGTGGCGAAACCTATGACGGGCGCCGCGCACAACCGGGATTCGACACCACCGGCTTCGACGACTCCGCGTGGCGTGCGGCATCGCTCGTTCCAGCGCCACGGGGGCGCCTGGTTTCCCAGCCGCAGCCACCGATCACCGTAGCGGCCACGCTCGCGGCCGACGAAGTAACGCAGCCGAAGCCCGGCGTTTACGTGTTCCGCTTCCCGCGCGTGATCGCCGGCTGGGCGACGTTCGAAGCAAAAGGCCGCGCTGGCGACACCATCGTCGCCAGTTACGGCGAGAAACTGCTTCCCGATGGCAGCGTGGACGTCCGGGATCGCCACCACTATTTCAAGGAAGGTTTCCAGACCGACCGCTTCACCCTGTCGGGCAGGGGTGAAGAAAGCTGGCATGCGAAATTCTCGTACAAGGGATTCCGCTACGTGCAGATGAATGGCTGGCCCGGCGGAGCGCCCGCGCACGATGCCGTCACCGCACAGGTGGTGCATTCGGACGTTGCCGAGACATCATCGTTCGACAGCGCGAATGATCTGCTCAACTGGATCCATCGCGCGGCCGTGGACACCGTGCTCAATAACCTGCAGGGAATCCCCACCGATACCCCGATGTACGAGAAGAACGGCTGGACGGGTGATGCGATGGTGGGCGCGGACATGATGCTGCGCAATCTCGACGCCGGCACCCTCCTGGCCAAGTGGGTCGATGACATCAGCGACGCACGCAACTCGGACGGCGCCCCCTTGCTTATCGCCCCCAACCCCGGCTGGGGCGACGTTCGTGCGCCGCCCTGGCATGCGGCGTACATCCTCGTGCCCTGGTCGCTGTACCTGCACGATGGCGACCGCCGCGTGCTTGCCGATCATGAACCCGGTATGGCGGCCTATGTGAATCTCGAATATGCGCGCTCGCCCGGTGGCATTGCCACGACGGAACTCGGCGACTGGGTTAGCCCGGAAACCGACCCGGACGGCGAGAACGCCCCCGAGGACAAACGCGTCGCCGCCACCGCCTATCTCTACAAGATGGCCAGGACCATGGCCGACACCGAGCACGTGCTTGGCAAGGACGTCGATGCCGCCCGCTTCCGCCGCATGGCCGACAACGTTCGCAAGGCGTTCAACCAGGCGTTCTACGACACCCATGCCCATGTCTACCGAGGCCAGGGTGACCAGGGTTATCGCCAGGCCCACAATCTCTTCGCCCTGGACTTCGGTCTTGCACCGGAAGCCGATCGCGGTTTGATCGCCGCGAAACTGGCGAACGATGTCCGCGCCCGCGGCAACCACCTGGATACCGGCGCACTGGCCACCAAGATCATCCTGCCGGTGCTAAGCCATACCGGCCACCAGGCCGAGGCCTACGCCGTGGCCACCCAGGTGACCTTCCCCAGCTGGGGCTTCTGGCGCGCACAGGGCGCGACGAGCCTATGGGAGCACTGGAAGGCGGCGTCGCGTTCATGGGGTCATTATTTCCTAGGCACCGCGGACGACTGGCTATTCGGCGACGTGGCCGGGTTGCGCCCGCTGGAACCTGGCTGGCGACGCATCGAGGTAGCACCGCTCTTCACCGGCTTTCTCGACCACGCGCGCGGCAGCGTGCTGACGCCTTACGGCGATGCCGCGGTGTCGTGGCAGCGCCGTGGCTCGCAGATTGAACTGAAGGTGGATGTGCCCGTCGGAGCCGCCGCACTCGTGCGGTTGCCCACGGGCAACCTGCGCGGAGTAAGCGAATCGGGCACGACACTGGAAAAGGCCGACGGGGTCCATGTCGGCAAGGCCTGTGGGCCCGGTGCATGCGTCACCGTGGACTCAGGCCACTACGACTTTTCGATGCCGGCAACATCATTGCAATAATCACCGGCTAGCGTGCGCACTCCCCCTGCCCGCGGCATTCGCGCGGCAGAAGCCATGCAAGCAGGTACCATGATCGTCGCCTCCAAACGCCCGTTGCCACGCGCGCTCCTTGCCGGTGGCCTACTTTTCGTGGCTGCCGTGATCGGTGGCGTAGCCTGGCGTCGGCACCATGCTGCGGCCACCACGGATACGTCCAGCGCGACCACCGCCCAGGCGCCCAGCAGCGGCGCTTCCGACAACGATGACTCGCCCACGGCCATCCTGCTGGGCCTGGCGCGTACCTCGATCCGTGAAAACCGGTTGATCGCCCCCCAGGGCAACAACGCTTTTGAGTACTACATGAGCGTGCTTGACCTGGACAAGACCAATGCCACGGCGCAGGAGGCCCTGCGCGAATCCTTCCCGCAGGCGTCCGACCAGATCGACCGCGCGATCCTTGACAAGGACCTGGACGAGGCCCAGCGCGAAATCACCCTGCTGCGCGAATACGATCCGGATAACTACGTACTGCTGATCCTGGGCGCCAAGCTCGATGCGCAGCGGAAACTGGTAACCGCCGAGGATGAGGCACGGGCACTGGCCATACGCCAGGCCGCCGCAGCCAAGTGATAGGTCCGATACAGGCGGAATCGCTTATGCTTGGGCTTCCCGCTGGCATATAGGATAAAACCGCATGGCCCTCAAGCTCGACGCTCTCTCCCCCAAGGAACTGCACGCCCTCATCGCCGATGCTAAATCCCGCGTGGAAGGCGCCCGTAGCCAGCAGGTCAAGGCGTTGCGCAAAACCATCGAGGGCATGATCAAGGCCGAAGGCCTTGAGCTTTCCGAAGTGTTCCCCGCCCTGGGCACGCGCACGAAGAAATCCAAACGTGCCGGCGCAGGCGTAGCGCGTTACCGCAATCCGGCCAATCCGGCACAAACCTGGACAGGCTTCGGCAAGAAGCCCAACTGGTTCATCGAAGCGATACGCAAGCGCGGCGTCACCGCCGAAACCCTGTTGATCGATCCGGCGCGTGCACCGGCGACGGCGAAGACCACCACGGCAAAGAAGGCCGCGCCACGGAAGTCCGCCGCGAAGAAAGCCACCCGCAAGCGCGCGTGAACCGAGGGCATCAGCCTCGTCGCGCGGGCGTGGTCGCGGGAGCCGGCGGGGCGCAGTGGTGACGCTCCGTGCGAAGGCGAAGGGCTTCGGCGGATCAGGCCCGCAGGGGGCCGGCCATGGACGGCCGGCCGTTTTCGCTGAGCCAGGATGGCGAATCGAAAACCCCCGGCCGAAGCCCGTCCCGATGGGGGCGCAGCCATCAGACACGGCCGCGTAGCGGCCTCCCTTCCCCGAGGGTCGCCGCAGCCAGGAGCGTCACCACTGCGCCCTGCCGGCTCTCCTCACGGCAACGTGAGGCCGCCTTCGATGCAGGTCACCACGTCACCGCCTACCCAGATGTCGTTGCCTTCCTGCTGCACGTGCACGCGGCCGGCACGGCCCAGCACCGTGCCCTGGCTTGCCACATAGCGCGATGGTGCGATGTCGGCGCCGATCAGCCACTGTGCGATGCCGGCATTGAGGCTGCCGGTGACTGGATCCTCCGGCATGCCGTCGCCGGGGATGAAGGCGCGGACTTCGAAGTCCGCCTCGCCACCCCAACGCGCTACCACGCCG
>NZ_DATHFX010000067.1:0-4806 GCF_035317885.1 Pinirhizobacter sp. | reverse complement strand
CCACGCATGAAAGCCGCCTGGAAGTGCCGGTATTTCCCAATACCCAGCATATGCCCGAGCTTGTCGGGCGCATTGACGCCTGGCTCGATGCGGGCAAGCCGCTGCATGCTTACCTGATCGATGGCCACGGCATCTATACCTGGGGCCGCGACATGGCCGAAACCCGCCGCCACCTGGAAGCGCTGGAATTCCTGCTGGCCTGCGAACTGGACCTGAAGAGGTTGTCATCATGAGTCGCCTGCGCATCTACGCCGACAACGCCCACGAATCGACCCTAGCCGACATCGGCGACCACGACGCCATCTCCACGGAACTGGCCAAGGTCGGCATCCGCTTCGAAGCCTGGGAAGCCGCCCAGCCGATCACCCCCGGCGCAAGCCAGGAAGAAGTGATCGCCGCCTACCAGGGCGACATCGACCGGCTGATGCGCGAGGAAGGCTATCGCGCGGTCGATGTCATCAGCCTCAAGCCCGACCATCCCGAGCGCGCCACGCTGCGCAAGAAATTCCTGGACGAACACACCCACAGCGAGGACGAAGTCCGCTTCTTCGTCGCCGGTGCCGGCCAGTTCACCCTGCACATCCAGGGCAAGGTCTATGAAGTGCTGTGCGAGGCGGGCGACCTGATCGGCGTGCCCGACGGCACGCCACACTGGTTCGACATGAGCGAATCGCCGTATTTCATTGCCATCCGCCTGTTCACCAATACCGAAGGCTGGGTCGCCAATTTCACCGGCCAGGACATCGCTTCGCGCTTCCCGCGCATGGAGCCGCACCCTTCCGCGCCAAGGGCCGCCTGATGCCCACGATCCACGCCATCGTCACCGACATCGAAGGCACAACCAGTTCGATCGATTTCGTCCACGACACGTTGTTTCCCTACGCCCGCGAACGCCTGCCGGCGTACGTGGAAACGCATGTCGATACGGCGGAGGTGCAGCATTGGCTTTCCGAGGCCGCTCGCGAGGCGGGCCTGGTGGAGGCCAGCCGGCACGACGTGGTGGACCTGCTTCTGCGCTGGATAGATGAAGACCGCAAATCCACGGCGCTCAAGGCGCTCCAGGGCATGATCTGGAAGGATGGCTACGAAGCCGGCGACTACCAGGCCCACGTCTATCCGGACGTTCCCACGGTGCTGGCCAGCTGGCACGCGGCGGGTATTCCACTCTACGTGTATTCGTCAGGCTCGGTGCCGGCACAGAAGCTGTTCTTCCGTTACAGCCAGGCGGGCGACCTCTCACCGCTGTTCTCCGGCTACTTCGACACCACCACCGGACCCAAGCGGGAGGCGGCCTCGTACACGGCCATCGCCCAGGCCATCGGTAAGGATCCGTCCAGCATCCTGTTCCTGTCCGACATCGAGCAGGAACTCGATGCCGCCCGCACGGCCGGCTTCCAGACGGGCTGGCTGCTGCGCAAGGATCCCAAGCCCGCGCAGGCGGCGCATCGCACCTTCGCCCGCTTCGACGAGATCGTCGTCTGAAACCCTCCGCGCGCCTGTTGCTGGTGGCCCTGCTGGCCTTCGTCGGCGGCGGCGTGACCATGCATGTGCTGGCGCATTTTCACGCCGCCAGCGTGGCTGCCAGCCAGGGCCCGCCCAGCACATCGCCGGCAGTTGGCGCTGCCCCGGCAACATCGGCCGCGCAACCGGTCGGGGCATCGACCGTGGCCAACGAGGGCAGCGATGTCGACAGCGCTGCCGGCGGCGAGGATGACAACGCCGACGACTGGCCGGCCAACGCCCCCTCCCCTGAGCAGGTGCTCTACGCCCAGCATCGGATGATGGAAAAAGCCGTCGGCGAACTGACCCCCCGCGTGCCTGGCAAGCCCAACCTGTGGGTGATCGCATTCGCCGGTGACGGCGGCGAGGACGTCTTCCGCAACGAGGCCGAATACGCCCAGCGCCTCTTCGCACGACGTTTCGATGCACAAGGCCATGTGCTGGTGCTGCAGAATAACCCGGCCACGCTCGACACGCGCCCGCTTGCCACGTGGAGCAACCTGGAAACCGCACTCGACGGCGTCGCCGCGCGCATGGACCGCGGCCAGGACATCCTGTTGCTGTACCTCACCAGCCACGGCACCGAAGACCACACGCTGTTGGTGGACATGAACCCCCTGCCCCTGGACCAGCTCGATCCGGACGGCCTGGCGCAGATGCTCTCCAGCCGCCACATCCGCTACAAGGTCGTGGTAGTGAACGCCTGTTACTCCGGCGGTTTCCTGCCGTCGCTGCGTGGCGATGGAACAGCCGTTCTTACTGCCGCGCGAAGTGATCGAAGCTCGTTCGGGTGTGGTTCGGATTCAGACATCACCTACTTCGGCCATGCCTGGCTGGTGGATGGCCTGAACCAGACCGACGACATCCTGGGCGCCTTCGCCAATGCGAAGAAGGAAATCAGCCAGTGGGAGCAGCGGGACAAGCTCACCCCGAGCGAACCGCAGCTTGACCTCGGGTTCGGCATCGCCGCGCAACTGGAAAAATGGCGGACCAGCCACAAGGCCGGCCCCACCATTGGTTTCAGCGCCGCGAAGTAGCGTGCCGCTCGGCCAGCACCGCAGCCACGGCGGAAAGGTCCAGGCCGCGATCACGAAGAAGCACCGTCAGATGGAACACCAGGTCCGCTGCTTCCCCCAGTAACGCGCTGTCGTCCTGGACCACGCCCGCCAGCGCCACCTCGACGCCTTCCTCTCCCACCTTCTGCGCAATACCCCGCGTTCCGCCGTCGAACAGGGCGGTGGTGTAGCTACCCTCGGGCCGTTCGGCATGCCGGCGCGCCACCAGCGCGTCGAGCTCGGCGAGGAAGGCCAGCGGTGGACGCACCCCGTCGCCAAAGCAGCTGGAAGTACCCTGGTGGCAGGTGGGCCCCGCAGGTTCCACACGCGCAAGATAGGTATCACCGTCGCAATCGATGTGCAGGTCGACCAGGCGCAGCACGTTGCCCGAGGTCTCGCCCTTGGTCCACAACCGCTGCTTGCTGCGGCTGAAGAAAGTGACCAGGCCGCTGGCTTCGGTTTCCTTCACGGCGGCTTCGTCGACGTAACCAAGCATCAGTACTTCGCCCGTTTGCGCGTGCTGCACCACCATGGGCAACAACCCATCGCCCTTGGCCCAGTCTGGTTGCACGGTCATGCCCTTACCTCCACGCCGGCGCGGCGCAACTGGTCTTTGAGATCGTCGATGGCAATGAAGCCTGCATGGAATACGCTGGCGGCAAGCGCAGCATCGACGTCTGCCCGGGTGAACGCATCGATGAAGTGCGACGGAGTTCCCGCCCCGCCGGACGCCACCAGCGGTACCGGGCACACCTGGCGTACCGATCGCAGTTGCTCGATGTCGTAGCCCTGGCGCACGCCATCGGAGCCCATGCAGTTGAGCACGATCTCCCCCGCCCCGCGGGCGCAGGCTTCGGCCACCCAGGCAAGCGTGGTGCGGGCCAGCGCCTTCATCCTGGAAGGATCACCCGTGTACTGGCGAACGCGCCAGGTACCGTCGTCGTCGCGCAGGCTGTCCACGCCCACCACCACGCACTGCACGCCGAAAGCGGCGGCCAGTTCGTCGATGAGGTCCGGGCGCTCCAGCGCCGGGGAATTCACCGAGATTTTATCGGCGCCGGCATGCAACACCTCGCGGGCGTCCTGGACGCTGCGGATGCCACCGGCTACGCAGAAGGGGATGTCGATGACGCGGGCCACGCGCTCGACCCAATCGCGGTCCACGCGACGCCCTTCGGGACTTGCCGTGATGTCGTAGAACACCAGTTCATCGGCGCCTTCGTCGCGGTAACGCAAAGCCAGTTCGACGATGCCGCCAACCACGGCGTGATCGCGGAAGCGCACGCCCTTGACCACCTGGCCATCGCGTACGTCAAGGCAGGGAATGATGCGGCGTGCAGGCATGGTCAGGCCTCCACGCCGCCGGCTGCCGCGAAGGCATCGGCCAGGGCCAGCGACCCCTGCAGCAGGGCACGCCCGAGGATCACGCCGGCGATGCCCGCCGCAGCCACCGCGGCGACATCCGCAGCCGAACGCACGCCGCCCGACGCTTGCACCTGCAACCCCGGCGCCAGCGCCGCCAGGCGCTGGTATAGCGCGAGGTTGGGCCCGGCCATCATGCCGTCACGATCGATGTCGGTGCATAACAAGTGCACGGCGCCCGCTTTGGCGTACACCGGCGCCAGCACTTCCAAGGTGGCGCCTGCCTGCTCGGTCCATCCCGCGTGCGGCAGCTGCCAGGCGCCGTCCCGCCAGCGGGTATCCAGCGCGATCGTCAGGCGTTCGGGCCCGAACCGCGCCAGCCAGCCGGACACCGTATCGGGTTCGCGCACGGCGATGCTGCCCACCACCACCCGCGACACACCCAGGCCAAGCAGGCGCTCGATGCCGGCGGAGTCGCGCACACCGCCACCGGCCTGCAGTCGCAAGCCGGCCTTGGCGATCGCTTCGATGCAGGCAAGGTTGGCGAAGCCGCCATCACGCGCGCCGTCGAGGTCGACCACGTGCAGCCACGCGGCGCCCGCCTCGCGATACTGGCCGGCGAGGACAGCCGGATCGACGTCGAAGTTGGTCTGTTGCGCGTAATCGCCCTGGCGCAGGCGGACGACGCGCCCCTGGCGAAGATCGATGGCGGGAATCACCTGCGTCGTCATAGGTCGAGGAAGTTGGCCAGGAGGCGCGCGCCGGTGCGCGCGGAACGTTCCGGGTGGAACTGCATGCCGAAGAAGTTGCCGCGGCCGATCACGGCCGAGAACGGCTCGCCATGCGTGCTGGTGGCCAGCGTATGTTCACCCGCCGGCAGCGCATAGCT
>NZ_DATHFX010000066.1:0-3287 GCF_035317885.1 Pinirhizobacter sp. | reverse complement strand
GCCAGTGACGCCGATGGCGGCATCGGCGCCGGACACCAGGGCGCGTACCAGGCTGGACTTGCCCCCCGGGACATCCGCCTGCACCAGGGCGAACGCGATGGCATCGCCTGGGTGCTGGCCGATGTCCCGGGCAACCGCGAGGCCGGCGGCGAAGCCTTTGAAGCCAGCGCCCGGGAGGAAGCCCTGCGCGCCCATGCCGTGATCTACGTATGCACCGCCGAACTCACCCGCACCCAGGCAAGCGACGTCGCCTGGCTTGCCAGCTTCGGCAAACCCATGGTGGTGGCCCTGAACAAGGCGGATGAACGCAACGCCGCGGAACTGAAGCTGGTGCTCGGCCGGTTGCGCACGCAACTGCGCGACAGCGCCGACGCCGTGGTGTCGACCATAGCCGGCGGCACGGAAGTATTCGTGCGCGAACTGCCCGACGGCCGCAGCGAGCGCGTCGAGCGCACACGGCTGCCGGACACGCGTGAGCTTGCCCGGGCCCTGGACAGGCTGCTCGGGCGTGGCGCGCAAGCGCTGGAACCGGCGCGCGAGAAAGCCGTGTTCGCCGCCCTGGACGCCCACCTTGCCGCATCCGAGGCCGCCGCCCGCGAGGCCCAGGCCGCGCGCATCGTGGCGCGCTTCGCCCGTCGCGCCGTGGTCGGCGCGATGGCTGCGGTGGCGCCGGGCAGTGACCTGGTGATCCAGGGCATCATCGCCACCGGCATGGTGCGTGCGCTGGCCGACAACTATGGGGTGAACGCAAGCCAGGTGCAGGTGGACGACTTCATCCGCCAGGCCCGGCTGACCCTGCGCTCGGGATCGTCCATCGTGCTTGCGGTCGCCGGTAATGCGCTAAAGGCCTTCCCGGGCCTGGGCACCCTGGGCGGCGGCCTGCTGCATGCGTTTGCCTATGCCCTGATCTTCGACAGCATGGGTAAGGCCCTGTCGGCCTCGCTGGCCGAGCGGCACGCACTGGACCAGGACGATGCCAACGAACGGCTCAAGGCCTGGCTGGCCGACAGCAACGGCGAGCGCGTGAAGGCACTGGCTGCGATGGCGGCCGAGGCCCTGCGCGACCCGGGCGGCTCAGGCGGCAGTGTTCGGCCAGGATGACAATGCGTTCATGAATCGATGGGTGGCGGTGCCATGGGCAGCAAGGGCACACTGGCGTCATGATCCTTTCCAAGCCCCGTACCGCGGTCCTGCCTCTTGCCCTCCTGATGGCGGTTTTAGCCGGCACTGCAACCGCCGCGCCCGTGGCGTACCAGTACGATCCGGTGCACAGCCAGGTGGTCTTCAGCGTCGACCACAATGGCTTTTCGCGCTCGTTCGGACGGTTGCACGTATCAGGCAATCTTTCCTTCGATGCCACCAACTGGAGCGATTCTTCCACTCACGTGGTGATCGATACCGCCGGCGTGGACATGGGCGATGCGAAATGGAACGACGCGGTGCGCGGCAACGACCTGTTTGCCGCTTCCCGTTTCCCTACCGCCACGTTCGACAGCACGTCGGTTGAAAAGACCGGTGACGACACCGGTGTGTTGCACGGCAAGCTCACCTTGCGCGGGGTGAGCCAAGCGGTGGATATCCCCTTCCGCCTGAACCGCAACGGGCGCACCATCTACGGAATGCACGACGTAGCCGGTTTCTCGGCGAATTTCACCGTGGACCGCACGCTCTTCGGCATGACGTCCAATCCCAATTCCATTGGCCGCTCGGTCACCGTGTGGCTCGAGATCGAAGCCATCCGCGGCAATGACGCCGGCAGCAAGGAGCCCGACCGTGGCACTGCGCAGTGATGATTCGCGCTGGGGTACCGGCGCACGCTTCTTCCATTGGCTGATGGCGCTGACCATCCTCGGCAACGGTATTTTCGGCTTGTGGATGACTGGCCTGGCGCCGTCGCTGTCGAAGATCAACATCTTCGCGCTGCACAAGTCGATCGGCCTGACCGTGCTTGCGCTGTTCCTGCTGCGCCTGGCCTGGCGCATGGGCGACCGGCGTCCGCCGGACGAACCCGCACCCGCCTGGCAACGCCTGGCAGCCCATGTAACACACGGCCTTCTTTACGTGCTGATCGTGGCGCTCCCGGTGTCCGGCTGGGTGTTCAACTCGGCCCACGGTTATCCGCTGCAGTGGTTCAAGCTGTTCAACCTGCCGCCGCTGATGGCCAAGGACGACCAGGTCATGAACATCGCCGTCATCGTGCACGAATACTTGTTCTACTTCTTGTTGCTGGTGCTGGTGGCGCATGTCGGCGCCGCGCTATGGCACCATTTCATCCTGCGCGACAACGTCCTGCGGCGCATGCTGCCCTTTGGACGCCCGCGCAAGGTTCCCCCGCCAGGAGACCCCTCATGAACCGCACCATCCTTGCCCTTGGGCTTGCATTCGCGCTCGCGCCCATCACGGGCGTTGCCGCCGACTACACCGTGCAGCCAGCCAGCACGCTCGGCTTTACCGGCACATTCCAGGGCGCCACCTTCGACGGCAGTTTCAACAAGTTCAACGCCGCGATCAGTTACGATCCGGCCAATCTCGCCGCGTCGAAGTTCGACGTGACGGTGGACCTGGCCAGCGCCACCACCGGCGACAACGATCGCGATCACGCACTGCCCGGCTCCGATTTCTTCGACACGGCGAAATTCCCGCAGGCCCACTTCGTCACCACCGGCTTTGCCAAGGCCGGCAATGGCGTGGTGGCCAACGGCAACCTGACCTTGCACGGGGTGACCAAGCCGGTGCAATTGAAGGTCACCTTCACCCCGGGCTCGGGCGCGGCCTCGCTGGACGTCGCAACCGTGATCAACCGCCTTGACTTCGGCGTCGGCAGCGGTGAGTACAAGGACACCTCGACCATCGGCAACGCGGTGAAGGTGAACGCGCACCTCTTGCTGCAACCGAAGTAAGTCGGTCACGTGGACCTGCGTTCGATCTGGCGGCGGTGGCGCGGGGCGGCCCACGCCCAGGCGACCGATCCAGCAGCCACCGATACCGGGGTCAGAGTGAATACCCTGACCCCCAGCCATGACGGCGTTGCCCGTTCGCTGCAGGAATTGCTAGACGATCCAGGCATTCCACCGGCGTTGCGGCAGGAACTTGCCGCCGACTTCGCGCGCATCGCCTCGATGCTCGACAAGCTGCAACGCGACGAATTGCACGTGGCGGTGTTCGGCCGCGTCTCGGCGGGAAAATCAGCGCTGGGCAACGCCCTGCTGGGTCGCCAGGCCTTCGAGGTGGGCGTGCTCCATGGCACCACGACCGAGGCTGAGCCTGCCCGGCTGGACGAAGCGGCC
>NZ_DATHFX010000065.1:0-2601 GCF_035317885.1 Pinirhizobacter sp. | reverse complement strand
GATCACGGGATAACCGATCTCGCGGGCGATCTTGACGTTGGCCGCAGGATCGTTACCCAGCGGGCCACCGGAGCCGGGCACGCAGGGGACGCCTGCATCCTTCATGGCGCGGATGGCTTCCACCTTGTCGCCCATCATGCGGATGACGTTGGCGGTGGGACCGATGAAGACGAAGCCGGACTGTTCCACCTGCTCGGCGAAGTCGGCGCGCTCGGACAGGAATCCGTAGCCGGGATGGATGGCATCGGCGTCGGTGATTTCCGCGGCGGCGATGATGCGCGGGATATTGAGGTAGCTGTCCACCGACGGCGCCGGGCCGATACACACCGATTCATCGGCCATGCCCACGTGCTTCAGGCTGCGGTCGGCGGTGGAGTGCACGGCGACCGTCTTGATCCCCAGGCTATGGCACGCGCGCAGGATGCGAAGCGCGATTTCGCCGCGATTGGCGATGACGACCTTGTTCAGCATGGCTGTTCCTTAGCCGATCACGAACATGGGTTCGTCGAATTCCACCGGCTGGCCGTTCTCGACCAGGATCGCCAGGACCGTGCCGGCGACATCGGCCTCGATCTGGTTGAACATTTTCATCGCCTCGATGATGCCGATGGTCTCACCGGCCTTTACCTGCTGGCCGATCTTGGCGAACGCCGGCGCGCCCGGGGTGGATGCAGCATAGAAAGTGCCAACCATGGGCGCCTTGACGGTATGACCGGCAGGGAGGTCCGACGCCGCCGGCACGCTATCGGCGGCGGGGGCGGAGACCGGTGCTGCGGCTGCGGCGACGGGCGCCGGCGCGGGTGCGGCCTGGGCATACATCGGCTGCATCTGCACGCTGCCCTTGGGCACGCGGGACAAGCGCACCACTTCCTCGCCTTCCTTGATTTCGAGCTCGGCCAGGTTCGACTCTTCGAGCAGGTCGATCAGCTTCTTGATCTTGCGCAGGTCCATGGGACAAACCTTTTTCTGAAAAGGGGATGAAATGGTCAGGCGTCGCCGACGCGGCGCAAGGCGGCGTCGAGGGCGAGTTGGTAGCCGTGGGCACCCAGTCCGCAGATCACGCCGACAGCCACGTCCGATAGGTACGAGGTGTGGCGGAAGGGTTCGCGGGCATGGGGATTGGACAGATGGACCTCGATGAACGGGATGGCCACACCGGTCAGGGCGTCGCGCAGCGAGATGCTGGTATGGGTGAAGGCGCCCGGGTTGATCACGATGAAGGCCACGCCTTCGTCGCGGGCCTGGTGGATGCGTCCTACCAGCTCGTGCTCGGCGTTGGACTGGAAGTAGGCCACGCTATGGCCGGCTTCGCTGGCTCGGGTGGTCAGCGTTGTATTGATGTCCGCCAGGGTGTCGCGGCCATAGATCTCGGGCTCGCGGACACCCAGGAGGTTGAGATTGGGACCGTGCAGGACCAGGATCTTTGCCATGCGCCTCTCACGGGCAAGCCGAAGGCGCGGAGTGTGCGCGCCCTTGGATCAATTGTCCAGTTCGGCGCAGTTAACGGAAGATCGCCGCTGTTTGTTGCAATACCGCACGCTTGCGTATGGGTTGCCGGCGGATGTAGGCGTCTGCCGACACCTTCCGGCGGCTAGCGTTGCAGCCACTGCGCAAGCCGGGCGTCGTCCAGCTTTCCCAGGTGGCTGGCCAGCACGCGTCCGTGTTCATCCAGCAGCACGCTATAGGGAAGCAGGTTGCGGGCATTACCGGCCTGGGCGGAGGTGGCCTGGTCGGCAGGGGCCAGCAACCAGGGGTAGGCCGGGGTGGCCTCATGGGACTGTTTTCTAACGCTATCTGGGTCGTCCTGGGCCACGCCGACCACCTGCACGCCATTGGCTGCGTATTTCGCCTGCGCAGCGGCCAGGGCAGGCATTTCCTCCCGGCAGGGGCCGCACCAGGTGGCCCAGAAATTCACCAGCAGCTTCTTGCCTTGCCAGCGGTCCAGCGATGCCGGCCGGCCATCGAGATCGGTGAGCTTCAGTGCCGGGAAGGGCGCCCCCACGGCAAGATCGCCGTTGAAGTCAACCGGTGCAACGCGGCGATCAACGTACAGGCCGAAGCCTGCGGCGATCAACGCCAGTAACAGGATCGCCGCCGTGGGACCGCGCAGGAAGTTCACGGCGCCGCGGCTTCGCGCAGCGCCGCGGCCACGGCGTCCTGTGTCAGCACGGTTGAGAGTTTCTTGCCCTCCGCGCCGTTGCCCGGATACACCACATACAGGGGCACGCCCGGCGAATGGTGTTGTTCAAGGAAAGCGGCGATGGTGGGGTTTACGTCGGTCCAGTCGCCGTATACGTAGGTGGCGCCGGTTTCCTTCATCACCGCACGGAAGGCATCGGTGTCGAGCACGGCGTGCTCGTTGGCCTTGCAGGTGACACACCAGTCGGCGCCCATATCCACGAACACCGGCTTACCGCTGTTGCGGAGCTCCGCCAGTTTTTGCGGCGAATAAGGCACCACGCCTGACGCGGCAGCCGTGGCCTGGGGCTTTTCCAGACCGCTGATGACCAGCAGCGGATACAGCGCGCCAAGCGCAAGGACGGCGACGAACACCTTGGACAGCGGCTTGCCGCCACGGCTGCGCTCGAACCACCACAGCGC
>NZ_DATHFX010000064.1:0-16835 GCF_035317885.1 Pinirhizobacter sp. | reverse complement strand
GCGGCGGTCGGCGATCTGCGCGCACGAGAACAGGTGTCGCCCAAGGACAAGATAGAGCTTGGCAGGGTGGGTGCTTCGATGATCCGATCGAACCAGGTCGTGATCCTGGATGGCGGCACTACGGCGCTCCAGGTGGCGCGTCAACTGGCGCCTGACCTGCACGCCACCATCGTCACGCACAGTCCCACCGTGGCGGTGGAAGCAGCGAAGCATCCGTACGTCGACATCATCATGCTGGGAGGCCGGTTGTTCCGGCACTCTATGGTCAATGTGGGGGCGACGGTCATCGATGCGGCCTCGCGTCTGCGGGCCGACGTTTATTTCATGGGCGTAACAGGCGTACACCCTGAAGCCGGTCTGAGCACGGGAGACGCCGAGGAGGCTGCCGTGAAACGCGCGCTGCATGAACGTGCCGCGGAGACCATCGTTCTTGCATCGGCGGAGAAACTCATGGCGGCCTCACCGTTCGTGGTGACGTCGTTGACAGAAATCAGTCTGTTGGTGATCCCGCTAAAAACTCCGAACGCCATTGTTCGTGCGTTGCGCGCCGGCGGCACTCGGGTTCGGCGCGCTCAAGGGCCACCAAGACCGTAAGTCAGGGGGTGGTTTTGGTAGACCAGACCTGCCAGAAACCTCCGAGGGTATACACAGCCAGCGCCGACCAAATGACTGCGAAACCGACCAGGCGCGCGCCGCCGAACGGCTCGCCGTAAAGCCATACGCCCAGCAGCAGTTGCAACGATGGCGCGATATATTGCAAGAAGCCCAGGGTCGACATGGGAATTCGGCGGGCGCCTGCAGCAAACAACAATAGCGGAACTGCGGTGATCGGACCGGCTGCCGCCGCCAGCCATTTGGATGCAGTCGGTGCATGCAAGAACGCATTTTGCCCATGCCACGCCATCACCGCCAAAGCGCCGAATGCCAGGGGAAACAGCAAAAGCGTCTCCAACGACAAGCCTTCCAGCGGGCCAAGCGTGGCCGTTCTGCGCAACAGACCGTACGAACCAAATGACAATGCCAATCCCAAGCCTATCCACGGCAAGTGTCCGGCCTGCCAGGTGAGCCACGCTACGCCGGCGGCGGCCAGCATGACGGCGGCCCATTGGATCGGGCGCATACGCTCATGCAGCAGCAGTGATCCCAGCAGCACGTTTACCAGTGGCGTGATGAAATAGCCGAGACTGGAATCGACCACATGGTCGTTATTGACCGCCCAGATATAGATGTACCAATTCACCGACAACAGGGTCGCGCTTGCGGCAAATCCCGCCAGCACTTTGGGCTGGCGCCGCACCTTGCCGATCCAGGACCACTGCCGGCGCAAAGCCAGGACGATCAACACAAAGACCAGCGCCCACACCACGCGCTGTAGCAGGATTTCCAGCGGCGAGAAATCCTGCAGCGCCCTGAAATAAATCGGAAACAAGCCCCACAAGATGTAAGCGCCTGCGGCGTAAAGCATGCCAATTTGCATAGTGGAGCTGGCGAAAGCGTGAGGACGGGATTCAGTCGGCCGCTATTATGGCAGGCCGCAATCCCTTAAACAGCAGCCAAAAATCCCATGGCCGGCTCGAAAACGAATATCGGAACCTCCGGAAAAACCACAAGAGCCAATGCGAGAAACAGCTGTTCATGCGCCATGATATTTCGCGCAGTCGACGCGGCGTCGTTGTAAACAATGATCTGTGCGGAAACATAGAACTCAGCGCCATATCACCCATATAACACGCCATGGCCACGCAGCGGTTGTGGCCACCACTTACGGCCGCAAGCACCAGCATATGTAAAAAAACCGCAACGGAAACCAACTAGGTTGCGTAACCCTGACGAGTTTCTCTCCTTTCGACGATCACCTAGGAAACGCAAATGGCCAAGACAGACCGACGCACAATTCTCAAAGCCTTGGGGGCAGCGGCAATCAGCACCGCTTTCCCGGAATCCATTCAGCGCGCCTTGGCCATCGAACCAAAAATCGTCACCGGTACGATCAAAGATGTGAAGCACATCGTCGTCCTGATGCAGGAGAATCGGTCGTTCGATCATTATTTTGGATCGCTGCGCGGAGTTCGCGGCTTCGACGATCCGCGGGCGGTGACTCTGCCGTCGGGGAATCCCGTGTTCCAGCAGCCGAACGGCGCGAGCACGCTGCTGCCGTTCCGCCCACCTCAGCCCTTTCTCGGATACCAGTTCGTCGGCGACTTGCCGCATAACTGGTCGGATGCGCATCGTGCGTGGAACAACGGCAACAACGACAGCTGGGTGGCGGCCAAAGGCAGCATCGAGACGATGACGTTTGTCGATCGCAACGACATCCCGTTCCACTATGCGCTGGCGGACGCCTTTACCGTCTGCGACAACTACCATTGTTCGATCATGGGTCCGACCGACCCGAACCGCTACTATCTTTGGACCGGAGCGGTGGGCCAGAACGGCACCCAGACCGACACCATCGAGCAACCTTTCTCCGGCGCCACGCCCGGCACCTTCACGCTTAACGTAGGCCCCAGCACCGGCAATGGCGTACTGCCGGGCGGGCCTGTGGTCAACAATGATGAGCAGGGCTATAACTGGCTGACCTATCCGGAACGGCTCGAAGCCGCCGGCGTCTCCTGGAAGTTCTATCAGGATGTAGGTCTCGGCCTCACGCCCGCGCAATTCGAAGGCTTCACCGACAACCCGTTCATCGGCAATTTCGGCGATGCCTCGCCTCTCTATTTCCTGCAGTACCAGAAGGCGCAGGCCGGCAGCCCGCTGTTCGATAAAGCCAGGACCGGCACCGACGTCTTCAATGGCGGAGCGTTCAATGGCGGCTCGCTGTTCCAGCAGCTGCAGAACGACGTCATGAACAACACGCTGCCGGAGGTATCGTGGGTCGTCGCGCCGCAGGCCTACTGTGAGCATCCGACATTCCCGCCGAACTGGGGCGCCTGGTACATCTCGAACGTGCTCGATGCGCTGACCTCCAACCCGGAAGTCTGGGCGTCAACCGTGCTGATTGTGAATTATGACGAGAACGATGGTTTCTTCGATCACTTGATCGCGCCGACGCCGCCCACGAGTGCAGCTGATGGTCTGTCCACGGTCGACACCGTTAACGAACTCTATCCAGGCGTGCACGGCGTCACGAGCTTCGCGCCCGGCCCCTACGGACTTGGCGCCCGCGTGCCGTGCTTCGTCGTGTCGCCCTGGAGCCGGGGTGGCTGGGCCTGTTCACAAGTATTCGACCATACCTCGGTGATTCAATTCATCGAGAAGCGGTTCGGCGTGACCGAAACGCACATCACACCCTGGCGGCGCGCGATCTCCGGTGACCTGACATCGGCGCTAAACTTCAAGGTGGCCGATCATAAGCCGCCGAAACTTCCGGACACGGACGCTTTCGTCAGCTTCGTTTCGAATGGTGCACTGGCGCCGGTGACCCAGGCGATGATCGCGGCCGGCAACCAGCCTGCGCCCAACATCCCGATCACCGTCCCGGCGGTTCAGACGATGCCGAAGCAGGAGCCGGGACAGCGTCTGGCGCGCGCCTTACCGTATCGTCTGCAGGCCGATGCCACGGCCGACATTGCCGCGCAGAAAGTTTCGATCGCATTCGAGAACACCGGCGCGATCGGTGCGTTCTTTCAGGTGCGCACTGCCGAAGGAGCCGAGAATACTGGGCACGGAACCGGTCCCTGGGGCTACACCGTCGACGCGGCCAAGCGCGTGCTGTCGGATCAGTGGAGCCCGACCGGGGGAACGAGCTACGACCTGTCCGTCTATGGCCCGAATGGTTTTTTCCGCCGCGCCGCCGGCGGCTTGACTCACACATCCGCCAATCTCGAAGTCCAGGTACTTCCCGAAATTGCGGGCGAGGTCATTCTCCTGGTCATCGAGAACGTGGCTACAGAGCGGACGACCGTCACGATCGCCAATCAATACACCGGCCACAAGGAGCATTTCACACTCCAGGCCCGCGGTCGCGTCACCGTGCCGGTGCAACTCGTAACCAGCTTCCGTTGGTACGACGTGATGATCACCGCCAGCTCAGATCCCAGTTTCGTACGCCACTATGCGGGCCACATTGAAAACGGCTTCGACAGCGTCAGCGATCCCCATATCGGCAGAAGCGCTTGACGCATGCGGCAAGTCCTCGCGAACTCGCGACCATCATTGAGTCTTGGTTTCTTTTTTCTTGAAGCCGGCCGGCACGGTGAACGCATCGGCGCTCACGTCATTTGTCGACACCGAAACCACCTGTGAGGACACCGTCATCAAAGCCACGTCGCCCGGCGGCATTGCGACCGGTGCAACAGCGGGGGCCGACGGCGCGGCCGGCGCATCTGCAGTGTCCTTCTTCTTTTGGAAAAGACCGCCGAGTTTGCCGGCCACTGCGCCTGCAATGCCTCCGGGGCTTGGCGAACTGTTGTCAGTTTGGCTCGTTTGCGTTTGTTGCGAATTCGAATCCTTGCATTGCGGGCCACCAAGTCCGAGCGTGAAGCTGCTCTTCACGGGATAGCCTTTCACGCTCTGCATCTTGGCCGCGACTTCGGTCCAGACGCCTTTGTACTGGCTGAACAGGGCCTTGGCTTTTTCGGACACGTCTTGGGAGTTCGAGATGTCGAGGCCCATCTTGGAAGCGTACGCAGTATAGAATTTGCGAGCTTCGCTGCTTTCCGCGAAGTCGGCGGAAGTCCACTGATCCAAAACCAAGGCGACCTCGCAAATTGCTCCTGTCTCCTTGTCCTGGCAAGGTTGGGTGGCCGTAACGGTCACCCGTTGCGCATCGTAACCGGCGAATTGCGCCTTCTCGCCGCTCTTCGTGACGTCGACTTTGGCAGGTAGCCACACGCACTTGGATTGATCGACCGCGGAAGGCTGCTTCTTGTCCTCGCTCGAGTTCATTTGATCCGACATTTTCTGCATCTGCTCTCGGAGCTGTTCGAAGGTGGTCTCGGTGTACTCCTTCTTATTCATGTTTAGGTGGTAAATCTTGTCCTGATCGAGGAGAACGATCTCGGCGCTCGGCCCAAGGGCGTTGCGCGCCAGAAAACCGATGATCTTCGACTGCATCTTCATATCGCTGTCGGTGCGCGACTTGTCGCCGGAGATGCTGGTTTTAGAGCTACCCGACATATTCGCGAACGCCATTGCGCCGACGCCGTCGACGGAGGTGGTGCGTTCGATGGTTATGTCGGCCCGCGCAGTTCCCGCTGCGAACCCGAGAATGCTGCCCATCAGAACTAGGGCGGTTGACCGCAGTCTTTGTATTTTCATGGAATCCCCCTCTTCGGTAGTTGTATTCAATGTTAGACCGGAACGCTACGCAAAACCCGCCACAGTCAGACGAATTCATGGCGGCTCTCGGCCGACACTCCCGCGCGACAGCGCTAGGCAGTTCGTGCTGCTTACTCGGCGGAATTTGCATTCGCCTAGAGGTGGAAGACCTGCTGCTTCCAACAAAACTTGCGTTACTGTTGGACCTCCGTATAAAGCGCACTACCACGGCAACGACTTACGCCAGACTTGAAAAACTAAAGGTATTCTAGGGTTATATGAACACCATCTCCAGCTTTGTTCCCCGCTTGACGATTAACCTGCTTGTGGCAGCGTTCGCCACCATCGCCATTGTCACCCCACCGGTCGCATTTGCTGAGACTGTCGCCGTCCGTTTCGGACAGCTCGTCACGGGGAAAGGCACTGTCATCCAGGATGCGGTGGTGCTCATCGAAAAAGATCGAGTCACCGCGGTTGGATCAGGCGCAGCAGCGGTCCCAGCGGAGGCCCGTCTGATCGATCTACGGCCACTTACAGGCATTCCGGGAATGATCGACGTCCATACGCACATGACCTTCTACTGGGACAAGACCCCAGGCTCGAAGCCCTGGACACAACTCGGCACGCTCAATTCCGCCGTCACCGTTTTCTTAGCCCAAGAAAACGCCCGCAAGACTCTGGAAAGCGGCGTGACGACAGTGCGCGACCTTGGCTCGTGGGACGGGAACGACCTTGCGATGCGAGATCTTATCGAACGAGGGGCCATGGTAGGCCCGCGAATGTTCGTCTCCGGGTGCGGTCTGCACATCACGTCCGACCCATTTCGACCCGGCGTCACCCGGCCGGATCCGTGCCGCGCCGACGGTGTAGCCGAGGTGCAGCGGGCGGCCCGGCAACAGCTTGCAGCCGGCGCGGACTGGATCAAGATGTACGGGTCCACCGGCAGCGACCAGAACGTGACGGGCTTCGAAACCTTTGGCTACGAGGAGATGAAGGCTGCAACCGACGTGGCTCACCGCGCGGGTAAACGCATCGCCATCCATTCTTACGGACCCGATGGCGCGCGAGATGCGGTCAAGGCAGGGGCAGACTCTGTTGAGCATGCCGTCGACATTGACGACGCAACTTTCAATGAAATGGTCAAACGCGGGACCGTCTATGTTCCGACCGTGGATCACAATCGCTACTACATCGACCACAAGGACGAGTTTGGCTACGACCAAGCTGTCGTGGATAGGCTGAATGGTTACATCTTGAGAAATGCGGAGACGCTTCGCCGCGCCATCAAGTTCCACGTCAAGATCGCGATGGGCTCGGACGCAGTCTTCACCGGCTTCGGGGAAAATACGGGCGACCTCAGTTGGTTCGTGAAAGCCGGCATGACTCCGGCACAGGCTCTCGATTCCGCAACCATTGTGGGGGCCGAGTTACTCGGCAAGGCGACGGAGCTTGGTATCGTTGCGCCGGGCGCCTTCGCCGATCTGGTAGCGATCGACGGCGATCCCCACAAGGACATTGCCGCGGTCCTAAGGGTCAAGTGGGTCATGAAGGGCGGCAAGGCCGTGGTCGACAAGCGATGAGTTCGAATTCTCACTTGTCGCGTGTTGCGAAGGCCATGCCTTCATGACGACCGTATCAAATTCCCTAAGACTCATCGCGCCAACTTTATTGGTAGAATGCAGCATTCAGAATCAAAGAGTGACCCGTATGACAGATCGCCGCCGATTTCCAGGAGTGTTCGAAGCCATCTCCGCCTTGCTGATGTCACTGGCTGCCGTGACCGCCGATGCGGCGCCGGGCGCGCCCGTGGCGCAATTTCAACCGTTCAAGATTGGCACCTATAGCGCGGTGGCGCTCAAAGACGGTGGGATTGAGGCGCCGGTCGACGGCAAGAGTTTCATTGTCGGCCAGCCGAACGAGGCGGTCGGTGCAGTGCTCAAGGCGGGTGGGGCCTCCGCTGACCATTTTGAGTTCAGCATTCAGCCGCTGCTCGTACACGCTGGTGCTCACGTGCTGTTGTTTGATACCGGTGCCGGTGGTTTTTTCGGCGCCATTGCCGGCAAGCTGCCGGAGTCCATGAAGGCGGCGGGTGAGAATCCGGCCAGCGTGACCGATATCTTCATCTCGCATGCCCACGGCGATCACATCGGCGGACTGGAGACGTCTACCGGTGCGCTTGCTTTCCCCAATGCGACGATTCACATATCCGCACCGGAATGGAAATGGCTGAGTGGCCTTAGCGCGGATGAGGCGAAGAACTTCGGCATCCAACAGGTTTCTGCCCTGGTGAGTGCGATCAAGCCGAAGGTAGTGGCCTTCGAGCCGGGCGCGGATCTCCTGCCCGGTATCGTCAAGGCGGTAGAACTCAAGGGGCACACGCCCGGCCATTCCGGCTACCGCATCGGGTCGGGCACCGATGGTGTGCTTGTCTTTGGTGATGCGATGCACAGCTACCTGGTGTCTGTTCGCAAGCCTTCCTGGCAAGTTGCCTTCGATGGCGACAAGCAGCTTGGAGCGACGACACGGATCGCGCTCATCAAAAGCTCCGCCGCGAGTGGTCAGCGCCTCTATTCGGAACACTTTCCCTTCCCAGGCATAGGCAAGATCGTGAAGGGCAAGGACGGCGCCAGCTGGCAGGCGGAGTCGCTGCACTAAATCTCGAATCGCGGTCGTCTTGTGTTGTTAGGTGCGACTGGCTGTGGCCGGTCTGTGCCCGGGAAACACTGCCTCGTTTGATTTTGTCGGCAAAGTCTGCCGTCGCTATTTGGGGTCTGTTCCTGGCATGTCCGGCACTTACGCCAACAGGGGGTTACGAACGTTGTCTCGGTAGGCCGTCACCGCATCGCCCAGAGCGGCCCGCAGAGAAGCAAGCCAGGGTTCGTATTTTCGCCACTGGTCGAGGCCTTCGCGGCTAATGGGCTGCCGCACTTGCTCGGAACTCGCCGTACGCACGTTGCGCGGGGTTTTGTGGAACTCCAGACAGGCCGGCTCCAAGGGCAGACCGCAGAAGTCGAGGATGCGGCGCACGCTGCCCTCAAGGTCAGCGACCACGTCTTCGTGATGCACGGTCAGGATTCGCCCGGGCAGCGCCATGTTCCAGTGCTGCATGATTTCAAGGTAGGTGCGGTAGTAGCGTGCGATATCAGTGATGTTGTAGCTGAACTCCTGCCCGCTGGCGAACAGCTGCTTGAGATTGCCGAAGCAACAGGCCATGGGTTCGCGCCGGGCATCGATGATCTTTGCGTTCGGTAGCATTAAGTGGATGAGGCCGATGTCGCGAAAGTTGTTCGGCATTTTGTCGATGAAGAACGGCCGCCCCGTTTGACGGTACACCCGAGTTTCAGTTAAGAAGCGTTTGCCTAAGCGCAGGAAGTCCTCCGCGGTTAGCTCCGTCAGCACACCTGGATAGCGCGGGTTGTTCAAGTCCGCGCCGCGACCCCGCAGCTCCATGACAATGCGTTGGACATGAGCGAGTTCCTGGGTGCCCTCGACTTGGGGGTGCGAAGCTAGGATCTGCTCGATGAGAGTGGAGCCGGAGCGAGGCAGGCCGAGGATGAAAATGGGATCCGGATCCGCCACTCCCCACTCTTGCCGCGCTGCGAAGAATTCCTTCGTGCACACCTGCGTCGACAGCCGGGCCTGGGTCTCTGTGATCTGGGGTAGGTGGCGAATCTCGGCGTGCTTGAGAGCGTTGCCGCGCTCATAGAACGCCCAAGATTCTTCATATCGACGCTGATCCTCGAGTGCTTTGCCCAGCGCGAAGCACAGGTGGTATCGGTCTACCAGGCCGGTGGCCTGCGCCGCTTCCACGGTGCGCATGCGCGCGATCTCACCTTCAGCGAAGCGGTAGGTCTTGAGGTTGCCCAAGCTCCACCAGGGTTCGCCCGAGTCCGGCAAGGCGGCGATGGCTGCGTGATATTCCTGAATGGCTTCCGGTTGCCGACCGACGGTTCTCAGCAAGTCTGCCAGCCGCAGGTGCAAGTCCGCGGCCTCGGTTCTGGTTGCAGCGCCTTCCGCCAGCATCCGGCGGTACAGGCGAATGATGGGTTCGTAATCGCCGAGTCCCACGCAAGCCGCCGCGTATAGCTTCAGATAATGACGGTTACTGGGCTCCAGCTGCATTAGCGTGTCCATCTCCTGCCGCGCTTGCAGGTGCTTTTGCCGCTTGTTCAGCACACCGGCGTAGTCGGCTCGTGCCGCCCCGTAGTCCGGTGCCAGCCTCAGGACGGATTCTAGCAATCGTTCGGCGTCATCCAGCGCGTCGCGCCGGATGCCGATGCGTGCCAGCAGACGCATGGCTTCGGCATGATCGCCGTGCTGAAGCAGGTAGGCGCGGATGATGCTTTCCGCCGGCGTCAAATCGCCGTCGGAGAACAGGCTGCCTGCCTGGATGATGGGTGGCGGCAGCCTCCGTAGATCCGCGATGTGCTCGGCTGCGGTGGCGGCGTTGTGCTGGTCTCCCGTCATACGGTATAGGTCGTGCAGCATTTGCCAGCTGTCGGGCAGCGCCTGGTTGATGTTGACGCCGCGCCCGAACGCCTCGATGGCCCTGGGGGCATCCCTCAGTGCGACGTAGCAGTGGCCGCGCTCCTGGTGCAGCCGGCTGTATCGCGGGTGATGCTGCTCCAGGCGTCGAAGGAGTTCTAACGCTTCCGAAACCCGATTCAAATGGCGCAGGTTCACCGCCGCCAGGTACAACAGGTCACGGTCTTCGGGGTGTCGCGCCAGCAGTGGGTCGATGCCTGCCAGCGCCGCAACGTAATGACGTGTTCGAGTAAGCTCTTGCAGGCGAGGAATTTCCTGCTCCAGCAGCGTTGTTTCCGCCGTTGCTGATGAATTCATAGTGCTATGAATTGCACCTTCCAATGAACTGAAGGTCAAGCAGGGCCATGCGCGCGCGCTGAGAATCTGGGCGCATGCATAAAAAAGCCCACCAGAACCAGTAGGCTTCATCAAGGCCCCCGATGGTTGTGCTGCCGCGGCTGGACCAGCGGCCGCGGCAGCACAACGCTCATCGCCTCAGATCAGACGGGAACCTTCAGGGTGACGAGGCCACCCATCGCCGGATCCGAGATGCTGTCGCGGCCGGTCTCGATGTGACCCGCGAGGCGATATTGGAAGGTCGGGTCCTGCTCGACCGTAATGACGAGGTCATACCAACCCTGGAACTCTTCCAACAACCAGTCGAACACAATTTCCTCGCCGTGGCGGGCAAAGATCGCCGGGATGATCTTACCCGTGTAGGCGTCGGTCACCTTGACGTTCGCCTTGTTCTTGGTCAGGTTGGCGATCTGCAGCACCAACGAGCCGAAGCTCGCAAATCCGTGCGTTGGGGTAACGCCAAGCACCGCGGAGGCGCTGTCGTTGCTGCCGTTGAACTGCCGCAAGAAACCGTTCGGGCCGTACACCGACAGACCGTAGACCGTCGAAATGTCCCAGGTGCCCGACAGCGACTTGCCCGATTCCACGGTGTAGGCACGCACAATGTCCGCGGCATTGACCGAACGCACCGTGAACACCGCGGCCATGCGGCCGGTATTGATGAAAGTCAGGGTCACGGTGCCGGCGGAGCCGTTCACCGCGGCGGTGACCTCCAGGGAGTACGGCAGGGCGCGCGCCGGGCGCACGCCGTGCTCCTGCTTCGGGATGCCCAAGGTGATCTGCGAAGTCGAAGACGGCGTCAGGGTGGAACCGCTCGCCGAATTCAGCTCCTCCGGCAGAAACGCGGACGTGTTCGGCAGCGTCGGGTTCTTACCGTTGGGGTTGGCGAAGTTGAAGAAGGAGGTCAAATCACTGGTCACCGCACGGCGCCAGGGCGTGATGTTCGGGCAATGCACCCCGAAGCGCTTCTCGATGAACTTGATGACCGAGGTGTGATCCGACAGTTCAGAGTTCACGTAGCCGCCCTTGCTCCAGGGCGAGATTGCCAGGAATGGTACACGGAAGCCGAAACCGATCGGCTGCGCGGGAATACCCGGCACCGAACCCGCCGGCACCTGCTCGAAGTCGGCGGTGACCGTGGTGGCACCGTCCGAGCCGTCCGTGCTGATCGCCGGGACTGGCGCTGGCAGGTGGTCGAAAGAACCATCGTTCTCGTCGTAGTTGATGATGAGCACGGTCTTGCTGAACACCTCCGGGTTGGAGGTCAGGATGTCCAGGACCTGAGAGATGTACCAGGCACCGTAGCCGTTCGGGGCGGCCGGGTGCTCGCTATAGCCGGACGGGGCGACCAACCAAGACACCTGCGGCAGTGTGCCGTTCTTTACGTCACTCTGAAATTGAGCGAACAGTCCCTCGGCCCAGGTCTCCCACGCAGCGCGGGGCGCCGTGAGCGCGGGGGTGTTGTAGGCGAGGGCGGTGCCCGTCGCGGCCTTCTGGAACAGCGGCGAGCTCATGGGCGCGTCGACGTACTGTTGGAAGTACAGCACCGGGTTGTCGGTAAAAGTACCGACGAACATGCCATTGCAGACGGGTTGACCAGCGGAGTTCTTCGGAAGCGGCCCGCTGCCCTGGTCGTGGGCGACGACCGTCGGGGTCGTCACCGAGTCGCCCACGATATCTTGGTAGACGCGCCAGCTAATGCCGCTAGCCTCCAACATCTCTGGGTAAGTCGGCCACGACAGCGGAAAGCCATTGACGAATCCATTGTTGAGCACGATGCCGCTGCCATGGCCGTTGGTGCCCTGGGCGGTTGGGGTACCGTTGGGCAGGATGTTGCCCGCAATGTTGCCGTTGCAACCTGTCCACAGGTAGCAGCGGTTCACATTGGTCGGACCACGGAACGAGCAGTAGTAGTTGTCGCCGACCGTGAAGGCATCCGCCAACGCGCTGTGATACGGAACGTCCACGCGCATGCGGTACGCCATGGTCAGGGGGTTCTTGGCCGGCACCCAGCTATCCCACTCACCGCCGTCTCGAGCTTCGAGGCCGAGAGGCCAGCCGTGGTCCAGTCCCGGACGGTACACCAGATTCAAGCTATCGGTCGGTATGACGGCGGTGGGCGCGTTCGTCGCGGTCGCGGCCGACGCATTGATCTGGAATGGCGGCACCACCAGATCGGCAGTCACACCGCCGAACTGATTGGCGGGCCAGCCATAGGTCACGCCGTTTTCCACAAAGCCGTTGGCGGGACCGCCGAACTTTTGCTCGGCCGGCTGCAGGAACACGGAGTTACCGTTCCTCTGCTTGACCGCGCGCGGGTCGGAGAAGCCGCGCACGCCGCGCAGGGTACCGAATACCTCGTCGAACGAGTTGTTCTCCTGCATCAGGATGACGATGTGCTCGACGTCATTGATGGTGCCGGTCTTGAAGTGTGCCGGAATGGACAGCGCCTTGGCGATCGACGAGTTCAGCATGGCAGCGGCCGAGCCCAGGCCCATCAACTGCAAAAATTCACGACGATCGGTCAGCTTTCGATCATTTGCCACAAAATCTCTCCTGCCCGGATAGAAATCCAGGCGTTGAATGTCTCAAGGTGGTAGCTACATGCGGCCATGCGGCTCGGTCACTACACTGAGGCCGAATTGTTAAATTGAAGTGAAGAGTTTGTGACGCACCCTATAAGGCTCCTCTTCGGCACGCGCCGGCCGCCTGCGGCTGGACTACACGTTTCCGCCTTGGTGCTGCTGTACAATCATGCAGGCACAGAGTGCTGACCCTCCCGTTTTTTGCCCCCTCATTAGATTGTGGTTGTCATGAATTCCTCGGCGGAACTGTCGCAATTCCCGCAGAACCGCGGCGAGCTTTACCTGCAGGCCATGAACTTGCGCTTGCTAAATCAATTCGATGAGGCGCTGGGTGTGCTGGAGCGGCTGCAGCAGCTGCATCCCCGTTGCAGTCGCTTATACGAGGAGCGTGGCCACTGTTACGCCGCGCTGCGCAATGCCCCGAAAGCCATCGACGCCTTCTGGCAGGCCGTGAACTTCAACGCCGCCCTGCCAGCCAGCTGGCAAATGCTGCACACCCTATATCTTGAGACGGGGGATGAAGAGAACGCCGCCAGAATCGCGGATCGCCTTGCGACGCTCCGCAACCTGCCCCCTGAGATCATCGAGGCCGCCAGCCTGTTCGCCGACGGGGAGCTTGTCCATGCCGAGCGCGTCCTGCGGGTATACCTGGCGCGGCATGGCGAGCACATCGAGGCCATGCGCCTGCTGGGGCGCATCTGCACCGCACGCGGGTTGCGAGACGATGCCGAGCTACTGTTGGAAGCAGTCGTACAACGGGCCCCCGGCTACCGCGCCGCGCGTACCGACTACGCCCGCGCGCTGCTCGATCAACACAGGTACGTGCGGTCTCGCGAGGAGATCCAGCAGTTGCTCGAGCTCGATCCGGGCAACCGAGCATACCTCCGGCAGTACGGAGAGGCCTGCATCCGGTTGGGGGACTATGAGCCCGGGATCAGCCTGTACCGTCGGCTCCTGGGCGACGCCCAATCGGGACGGGAATCCGCAGAGCTGCACTTATGGATCGCGTTCTCCCTGAGAGCCCAGGGGCACCGGGCGGAGGCGATCCAGGGCTACCGTGCCGCCATCGCCGCCTGGCCGGAATCGAGCGAGGCCTGGTGGGGCCTGGCAAACCTCAAGACCTATCATTTTTCGCTCGACGACATCGCTCGCATGCGCTCGGCGGAAGCGGCACCCGGCACATCCCTTGTGGACCGCTATCACCTGTGCTTCGCGCTGGGCAAGGCCCTGGAAGACCAGAAGGACTACGCCGACTCTTGGGTCTACTACGAGCGCGGCAATGCGCTCAAGCAGGCGGAAGTTCGTTACCCGCCGAGGCTCGCCGAGAACCACGTGCGGCTCTCGAAGCAAGTGTGCACACGGGAGTTCTTCGAGACGCGAAGGGGCTGGGGCGTCGCGGACTCGGATCCCATCTTCATCGTGGGGCTGACACGCTCCGGCTCGACACTCATCGAACAGATCCTGGCTTCGCATTCGGAGGTCGAGGGTACCCAGGAACTCGCGGACATCCAACGCATCGTGAGGGCGTTACGCGGCCGTGACATGGACCTTGAGAACCCGCGCTATCCGAAGGTGCTGGCCGAGTTGGGGCCGCAAGACTTCCGCAGCTTCGGCGAAGGCTTCATGGCCGACACCCGGATCTACCGCCGCACGCGGCGCCCGTACTTCATCGACAAGCTGCCGGACAACTTCCGCGACATTGGCCTCATCCGCTTGATGCTGCCGAATGCGAAAATCATCGACGCCCGGCGCGAACCCATGGCCTGCTGCTTCGGCAATCTCAAGCAGCTGTTCTCGGGCGGTCAAGAGTTCAGTTACAGCATCGCTGACATGGCGCACTACTACCGCAACTATCTCGAGCTCATGCGGCACTGGAACGAGGCGTTGCCGGGGCGGATCCTGACGGTACACCACGAGGACGTGGTGGAGGATCTGGAGGGCAATGTGCGCCGCATCCTGGACTTCTGTGGTCTGCGCTTCGAGCCGGCCTGCCTGGAGTTTCACAAGACCGAGCGGAACGTGCGCACGGCCAGTTCCGAGCAGGTGCGACTGCCAATCAGCAGCGAAGGCGTCGACCAGTGGAGGAATTACGAACCCTGGCTGGGCCCGCTTAAGGATGGCCTCGGGAACGCTCTGACCACCTACAGGGACTGAAGGCGCCTTTGATGAGGCCCGGCACATAGAGATCAGCATCCAGCAACGGCCAAGGCCACCGGAAAGGCAAATTCGCAGCCGCCCTCGAGCGTAATTACGATGAGTCCACGTCGGGAATCATAGCGAGCGGCTTGCGCAATCGGTCCACGCGCCACCGCCGCGGCACCGCGCGCGTTCGCTGCTTTAAATTGAGCTCTAGTAATTGGTACATCTCGCGCAAGATCTTGCCCAGGTGCGCCGGCTGTGCATCTTCCCCGCCGCCTTAGTGACAATCGACATAGTCCACCTCGACTACGTGCGCTGCCTCGAAACGGAAGACGACACTGAAATTCTCATCGACCCACACCGCGTACCGCCCTGTCGGACTACCCTTGAGCGGGTGCAATCGCAGGCCCGGGGCATTCAACTGCTCAGCATGCGTGGCGGCGTTCAGCATGCCTCTGCCTGATTGAACCGCGGCTTGTCTCGCGGCATCCGACTCTGCATAGTGCGCACCCCTAGATCATTTAGCCAATATCACCATGCCCGCTTCCATAGAAAGTCGTATTGCTCAGGAACTCTCCGTCGCCGCGCAACAGGTTGGGGCGGCTGTGGCATTGCTGGACGAAGGTGCTACGGTGCCCTTCATTTCGCGCTATCGAAAGGAAGCCACCGGCGGACTCGACGATACCCAGCTGCGCAATCTGCAGGAGCGGCTGATTTATTTGCGCGAGATGGATGAGCGGCGGGCAGCGATACTTGCGAACATTCAAGAACAGGGCAAGCTGACGGACTCTCTGCGCACTTCGATCGAAGCGGCCGACACCAAGCAGCGGCTGGAAGATCTATATCTGCCGTACAAGCAGAAGCGGCGTACCAAGGCGCAGATCGCGCGTGAAGCGGGACTTGACGCACTAGCCGCTGCGCTGCTGGCCGATCACTCGCTGTCTCCTGACGCCGAGGCGGCAAAGTACCTCAAGCCGGCATTCACCACCGAGCAGGGCGACAACCCCGGCGTGCTCGACGTCAAGTCCGCGCTCGAAGGCGCGCGTCAAGTTTTGATGGAGCAATTCGCCGAGGATGCCGAACTGCTGGCCAATCTGCGCGCTCACCTGCAAGCCAGTGCGGTACTGATTTCAACGATGGCGGAAGGCAAGGAGGAGGCGGGCGCCAAGTTTCGCGACTACTTCGCCTACCAGGAGACGCTCAAAACCGTGCCTCCGCATCGCGCACTCGCGTTGTTTCGAGGACGCAAGGAGGAGATGCTCAAGATCTCGCTCAAGCTACCCGAGGATATCGCGGATACCGCGGCTTCGGGCCCTGCCTCGTTCAACACCTGCGAGATGAAAATTGCCGCGCGCTTCGGTATCGCGGATCGCAAACAAGCTGCCGATGCCTGGTTGCTGCAGACGGTGCGCTGGACCTGGCAGATCAAGCTGTCCTGGCAACTGGAAACGGAGCTGCTGACCGAGTTGCGCGAGCGCGCCGAATTGGAGGCGATTCGCGTCTTTGCGCACAATCTTCACGATCTTCTGCTCGCGGCGCCCGCGGGTCCGCGCGTTACCATGGGGCTGGATCCGGGGTTGCGCACCGGAGTGAAGGTGGCGATCGTCGATCGCACCGGAAAGCTGCTGGAGACGGCCACGGTTTATCCGCACGTACCACGCAACGACTGGAACGGAACTCTCAAGGCGCTGGCGATGCTGGCGAAGAAGCATGCCGTCGATCTCATCAGTATCGGCAACGGCACCGCCTCGCGCGAGACGGACAAGCTGGCAGGTGAGTTGATGAAACTGCAACCCGAATTGAAGCTCACCAAAGTGGTGGTGTCGGAGGCGGGGGCGTCGGTGTATTCGGCCTCCGCATTGGCGGCGAATGAATTTCCGACATTGGATGTGACCTTGCGCGGCGCCGTGTCGATTGCGCGGCGTCTACAGGACCCCCTCGCTGAACTGGTGAAGATCGACCCGAAGTCGA
>NZ_DATHFX010000063.1:0-7212 GCF_035317885.1 Pinirhizobacter sp. | reverse complement strand
GGTTTTGAATTGAAAAGTGCGGCCATGGATGGCCGCTCTTTGATCGTCGCGTTCACGGATGAACGCACAAATAATGGAGCGGGAAACGAGACTCGAACTCGCGACCCCGACCTTGGCAAGGTCGTGCTCTACCAACTGAGCTATTCCCGCGTCGAAGTCCCGCTATTCTAGATGAAAGCGACCATGTGTCAACCGTCTTGCAGCAACTTTTTCAGGTGTCTTCGCGGGCGCGGCGGTCGTCTCGCAGGCTCGGCCAGGCCGCGCGGAGGTAGCCCAGGCCCGACCAGATGGTCAGCACGCCGGCCACCACCAGCAACGCCTCGCCGATGTGGTACAGCCGTAAGGTTTCCGCATCGTGCTGCAACAACAACACCACCAGGGCGATGATCTGGGCCACTGTCTTGACCTTGCCGATGAAGGCCACCTTGACCTTGCCGTGCTCGCCGATCTGCGCCATCCACTCGCGCAGCGCCGACACGCTGATCTCGCGGCCGACGATGATCGCGGCCGTCACCGCCATCAGGATGCCCGACCAATTCCCCAGTGGGCCATCGGTGGAGCTGCGATGGGATTCCACCAGCAGGAATAATGTTACCGCCACCATCAGCTTGTCGGCCACCGGGTCCAGGAAGGCACCGAACGCGGACGTCTGGTTAAGCCGGCGCGCAAGATAACCATCGAGCCAGTCGGTGAATCCGGCCAGCAGGAAAACCACGGCGGCAGTGAGGTTATGGCCACGGAACGGCAGGTAGAACACGACGACCATCACCGGAAGCAACATGACCCGGAAAAGGGTGAGCCAGGTCGGCAGGTTGATGCGCATGGACAGTTCCGGATGACAGGTGGTGAGTGTCTCACATCACCGGGGGTAGTTAGGGATGGAGAATGGCGTAGATGCGCTCGGCGAGGCTGCGATCGATGCCCTTGACCTGGGTCAGTTCCTCCACGCCCGCCGCCTCCACCCCCGACAGTCCGCCGAAGGCCTTGAGCAGCGCCGAGCGGCGACGGGCCCCCACACCCGGCACATCTTCCAGGGTACTGCGTTCACGGGCCGCCTCACGCCGCTTGCGGTGCCCGGTGATGGCGAAGCGATGCGCCTCGTCACGCACCGCCGCCACCAGGTGCAGCGCCGGCGACGCAGGGCCCGGGTGTAATTCACGTCCGCTCTCGGCAAGGATCAGTGTTTCTTCACCGGCGCGCCGGCCCGGACCCTTGGCCACGCCCACCACGCGGATGTCGCGCACATCGAGCGATGCGAGCACCTGCATCGCCTGGGCCACCTGCCCCGCGCCGCCATCGATCAACAGGATATCCGGCCGCACGCCGCCTTCGACCACCTTGCGGAAGCGGCGGGTGAGTGCCTGGTGCATGGCGGCGTAGTCGTCGCCCGGAGTAATGCCGGTGATGTTGAAGCGGCGATAGTGCGATTTCTCGGCGCCTTCCGGTCCGAACACCACGCATGAAGCCACCGTGGCCTCACCCATGGTGTGGCTGATGTCGAAGCATTCGATGCGTCGCGGCGGAGCATCCAGGCCCAGCAGCTTTTGCAGATCGTCGAAGCGCACACCCAGAGTCTGCCGGCTTGCCAGGCGAGAGGTGAGCGCCGCCACGGCATTACGCTCGGCCATCTCGACGAAACGAGCGCGCTCGCCGCGCACGCTCGACTTGATCGCCACGCCATGGCCTGCGTGTTCGGCCAGTACCTGGGCAAGCGTATCGGCGTCTTCCAGGGCAACGTCCACGATCAATTCGCGCGGCACCTGCCGCTCGAGGTAATACTGGGCAATGAATTGCTCGATGATATCCGCAGTGGTGGCATCGATCGGCAGGCGCGGGAAGAAATCACGCGAACCCAGGCTCACGCCGTCACGGAAAAACAAAACGCTTACGCAGGCGATCCCCCCTTCCACCCGGCAGGCGATCACGTCCATGTCCGCGCTGGCGCCCTGCACGAAGTGCTGGGCATGCAGGCGGCGCAGCGCCGCCACCTGGTCGCGCAGTTGGGCTGCGCGTTCGAACTTCAATTCCGTCGCCGCCTTTTCCATCGATCCTGCCAGTTCGTCGATCACCGTGCTGCTGCGACCCTCCAGGAACATCTGCGCATGGCGCACATCGACCTGGTAGTCGTCCACGCTGATCAGCTTGACGCAGGGCGCACTGCAGCGGCCGATCTGGTGTTGCAAGCACGGGCGCGAACGATTGCGGAAATAGCTGTCCTCGCACTGGCGCACGTGGAACAGCTTCTGCATCAGGTTCAGGCTCTCCCGGACGGCGAAGGTGCTCGGATAGGGGCCGAAATACTTGCCCTGGCCGGTCTTGCCGCCACGATGGAAGGCCAGGCGCGGGTAGTCCTCGCCGGCGGAAAGATAGATGTACGGGTAGCTCTTGTCGTCGCGCAACATGATGTTGTAGCGCGGCTTGAGCGACTTGATCAGCTGCGATTCAAGCAGCAGCGCCTCACCGGCGGTACGTGTGAGCGTGACCTCGGCGTGGGCAATCTGCGACACCATGGCCGCGATGCGCGGCTCCATGCGGGGCTTCAAGAAATAGTTGCCCACGCGTTTCTTCAGGTTCGCGGCCTTGCCCACGTACAACAACTCGTTGTCGGCGTCGAAGTAGCGGTAGACGCCGGCCGAGGTAGTCAGGGTGCGGACGAAGGCCTTGCCGTCGAACGGCGGATGCGATGCAGGCTCCATGGCCCATTTTACCTTGTCCGGGGACCACTTTCCCGCCGGCGGAATTTGTCCGTCAGCCCCCGGCAAGGAAGCGATGGGCGCGCTCGAGGTCGGCGGGCGTGTCGATACCGGGCGGGAAAGCCTCCGGGGACAACCGCACGGCAATGGCATGGCCGTTCTCCAGCACACGAAGCTGCTCGAGCGATTCGGCCTGTTCCAGCGGGGTCTGCGGCAGGCTCGCATAGGCCCGCAGGAAGCGCGCACGGTAGGCATAAATGCCGATATGCCGCAGGAAGGGAATATCGGCCGGCAATGCATCACGCCCGCGCGCGAAGGCATCGCGGGCCCAGGGCAGCGGCGCGCGGCTGAAGTACAGCGCGCGGCCGTCGGCACCCCGCACCAGCTTTACCGCGTTGGGGTCGAACAGCTCTTCCACCGAGGTCACCGGCGTGGCAAGGGTGGCCACCGGCGCATCGTCCAGGGCCAGGGCCCTGGCCACGGCCTGGATCCCGGCGATGGGCGCGAAGGGCTCGTCGCCCTGCAGGTTCACCACGATGGTGTCGTCGGCCCAGCCCAACTGGTCGACGCACTCGGCGATACGGTCGCTACCGGAGGCGTGGTCGATGCGGGTCATGCACACCGTTACCGGCAGTCCCTGCAATGCCTGGCCCACACGATGATCGTCGATCGCCACCACCACCTGCCCTGCCCCGGCCTGCAGTGCGCGGCGCGCCACGTGCCTGACCATGGCCTCGCCGGCGAGACTCGCCAGGGGTTTGCCGGGCAGCCGGGTGGAGGCGTAGCGCGCGGGAATGACCACCACGAACGGGAAGTCGACCATCGTCAGTGCACCTGTGCCAGGTCGAAGCCGCAGTCGCGGGCAAGATCCATGAAGTTCGGAAACGACGTGGCGACATTCTCGCAATCGCCGATGGTGACGGGAGCCGCCGCCACCAACCCTGCCAGCACGAAGCTCATGGCGATGCGATGGTCGCCCACCGCTTCCACGCGGCCGCCGCCAAGGCGCCCGCCATGGATGGTGGCGCCGTCGGGTGTTTCATCCACGGCGACCCCGAGGATGCGCAAGCCGTTCGCCATGGCGGCGAGGCGATCGGATTCCTTCACCCGTAATTCGGCAGCACCGGAAATCGTGGTCGGGCTATCGGCCACCGCCGCCGCGACGAACAAGGCCGGGAATTCATCGATCATGTCGGGCACCACGGCCTCCGGGATTACCGCTCCGTGGAGCCTAGCGTAGCGGACGATGATATCCCCCACCGGCTCCCCGCCGCTCTCCCGGCGGTTTTCGATCGCGATATCCGCGCCCATCAGGCGCAGCGCCTCAAGCAAGCCCGTGCGCCGGGGGTTGAGCCCCACCGAATGCAGGCGCAAGGTTGACCCCGGCACGATGGATGCGGCGACGATGAAGAACGCGGCGGATGAAAAGTCCGCCGGCACCTCGATGTCGGTGGCGCGCAACCGATGGCCGCCGGTAAGCGTCGCTTTCCCGGGGGAGAACTCGATCGGCCAGCCGAATGCGGCCAGCATGCGTTCGGTGTAGTCGCGGGTGGGATGCTGCTCGATCACGCAGGTTTCGCCGTCGGCGTAAAGTCCTGCCAGCAACACCGCGGATTTCACCTGGGCACTGGCCACGGGCGGCGTGTAGCGGATGCCCTTGAGCTTCGCACCGCCATGTACCCGCAGCGGCGGTTTGCCATCGTGGGTGTCGATGCGCGCACCCATGCTCGCCAGCGGGTCGGTGACTCGGCGCATGGGCCGCGAGGACAGCGACGCATCGCCTACCAGGGTGGAGTCGAATGCCTGGCCGGCCAGGACGCCGGCCATCAGCCGCATGCCGGTGCCGGCGTTGCCGCAGTCCAGGGCACCCTCACTGGCACGCAATCCCTCGATCCCCACGCCGTGGACGATGCGCACGCCCGGCTGGGGCGCTTCCATGCGCACGCCCATGCTTGCGAACATCCTCGCCGTCGCCCGCGTGTCCTCGCCTTCGAGGAAGCCGCGAACAGTGGACCTGCCGTCGGCCAGTGCGCCGAACATCATCGCGCGGTGGGAAACCGATTTGTCGCCGGGGATGGTGAGCTCGCCCTTGAGCGGCGCATGCACCGGATGGCTGGTCCAGTCGATCACGGTCACTTAAGGTGCTCCAGCAGGCGATCCAGTTCCCCGCGGCTACCGATGCTGATGCGCACCGTCTGCCCAAGTCCATAGCCCGCCATGGGCCGCACGATCACCCCGGCGGCGAACAGACGGGCTTCCAGGGCGGTGGCCTCGCCGCCGGTGTCCACCAGCAGGAAGTTGGTCTGCGAAGGAAACACGCGCATGCCGCGTTCCACGAGCTCGCCGGCAAGCCATGCGCGGTCGCTTGCATTGGTATCGCGCACGCGACCTAAGTGGGCTTCATCGCCCAGTGCAGCCTCGGCGGCAGCCAGGGCGATGCCGTTGACGTTGAACGACTCACGAAGACGCTCAAGCACCGTGGCGACGGAAGAGTCGGCAGCAAGGTAACCCATGCGCAGGCCCGCCAGGCCATAGGCCTTGGAGAACGTACGCGTGACGACCAGGTTGCGATGCTTATCGAGCAGGTGCATTGCCGTGGAAAGCCCGGGACGGTCGACGTACTCGTGATAGGCCTCGTCCACCACCACGATCACATCGCCCGGTACGCGAGCCATGAACGCCTCGAGTTCAACATCGCTGAAGGAGCTTCCCGTCGGATTGTTCGGGTTGGCCAGGTACACCAGCCGCGTGTCCGCGCGGATCGCAGCGGCCATGGCGCCCAGGTCGTGGCCGAAGGGTGCCTCGGGGTGGTCGGCCGGAAACGCGGGCACGGCAATGCCCTGGGCGCCCGCCGCCGCGGTGGCGATGGGAAACACGGCAAAGCCGAATTGCGAATACACCACCGAATGCCCAGGATCGGCGAAGCATTGCGCCAACAGCATCAGTAGTTCATGCGAGCCATTGCCCAACACCAGTTGGCCGGTGTCCACGCCCAGGCGATCGGCCAGCACGCGCTTTAGCGAGGCACCGGCTGGATCCGGATACCTCCACATCGCCTCCATCGCCGTGCGCGCAGCGGCGATCGCCGCCGGACTTGGACCGAGCGGGTTCTCGTTGGAGCCCAATTCCGACAACGCAGCACCGAATCGCTGCCTCAAGGTCGGCAAGTCGTGCCCTGGATCGTAAGCGCGCAGCGCCGACACGACCGCATTGGCAAGCAAGGTGGCATCGAAACTCATGGCAATGCCACCGGGTAGGCGCCCAATACGCGCACGTCGGCAGCGGAGGGTTCCATGTCCTTCAGCGCATCCTGGATGCCTTCGTCCTCGACGTGGCCGCTGATATCGATGAAGAACGCGTACTGCCATTTGCCCGTGTGCGATGGGCGCGACTCGATGCGGTTCATGCTGATGCCACGCTCGGCCAGCGGACGCAGTATGTCGTACAGCGCGCCGGGCTTGTCACGCACGCTCACCAGCAGCGACGTGCGGTCGTTGCCCGACGGCGGGAAGATGCCGCGGCCGATCACCAAAAAACGCGTGGTGTTGTCGGCGCGGTCCTCGATCGGGCCTGCAATGGTCTTCAGGCCGTAGACGCGCGCGGCCGTCTCGCCGGCGATCGCCGCCGCGGAGTCGTCGCCACGGGCCATGCGCGCGGCCTCCGCGTTGCTGGAAACGGCAATTCGCTCGGCCTTGGGCAGGTTGATGCGCAACCACGCCTGGCACTGTTGCAGCGACTGCGGGTGCGAATACACGCGCTGCACATCGGAAAGCTTACCGCCCAGCGACAACAGGTTCTGGTGCACGCGAAGTTCCACCTCGCCGCAGATCGTGGCGCTGGAGGCCAGGAACATGTCCAGGGTGACCTGGATCATGCCCTGGCCTGAGTTCTCCACCGGCACCACGCCAAAGTCGGCATTGCCGGAGGTCACTTCCTGGAACACTTCCTCGATGCTGCCCAGGGGCAATCCGTAGGCCGCGTGTCCGAACTGCTTGCGCACGGCCTGTTCGCTGAAGGTGCCCTCCGGGCCCAGGAAACCGATCTTCAGTGGCTGCTGCTGCGACAGGCACGAGGACATGATCTCGCGGAACAGCCGAACCAGTTCACCATCGGGCAGCGGGCCGTCGTTACGGTCGATCACGCCACGCAACACCTGGGCCTCGCGCTCGGGTCGGTAGTAGTCCACCGCAGCCTTCAGCGGGCCCTTGGCCCGCCCCACCTGCTGGGCCCAGCGCGCGCGCTCGGAGATCAGCTGCTGCAGTTGGTGGTCGATGCTGTCGATACGCGTGCGCGCCTCGGCCAGCGTGGCCTGTTTATCGGTGGTCGGCTTGCTCATGGGATTCCTTCTTGCTTTTGCTAACCGTGGCGTCGGGCGAAGTCGCTCATGAAGGCCACGAGGGTTTGAACCGCCTCAAGCGTGACGGCGTTGTACAGCGAGGCGCGCATGCCGCCCACGGCCTTGTGGCCCTTGAGCGCCAGCAGGCCCGCCTCGAGCGACTGGGCGAGGAACGCCGCATCG
>NZ_DATHFX010000062.1:0-6000 GCF_035317885.1 Pinirhizobacter sp. | reverse complement strand
GCCCGGAAAGCATCGTGGCGTGCGCATCGCCGTCATTGAGGCAGGGGATGTAGCTGAGTGTGCCGCCGCCGGCCTCGCGGAAGAACTCCGCGTTCTGCATGGCGATTTCTTCCAGAGTTTCCAGGCAATCCACGGCAAAGCCCGGGCTGATCACATCCACGCGCTTGAGCCCCCGGCGGCCGAGTTCGCGCACGGTTTCGTCGGTGTAGGGATGCAACCAGCGCTCACGGCCCACGCGTGACTGGAAGCTGGTGATGGCTTCGCCATCGGCCAGGCCCAGCGCCTGGCGAAGAAGGCGCGCCGTGGCCATGCACTGGTCGTAGTAGGGATCGCCCGCGTTGACATAACGTTCGGGAATGCCGTGGAAACTCAGTAACAGGATTTCGCCGCGACCGTGCTGGGCCCAGTGCGCACGCACGCTGTCCGCCAGTGCAGCGATGTAGCCTGGACGGTCGTGATAATCGTTGATCGTTCGGAGTTCCGGCGGCCAGCGCAGGCGTTTGACGCTGTCGGCGATGGCATCGAGCACGGAACCTGTGGACGTGGCCGAGTACTGCGGGTACAGCGGCAGCACCAGCAATCGGCGCACACCCTCGCGCTGCATCCGCACAATGGTCTGGAAAATTTCGGGCGTACCGTAGCGCATGGCCAATTCCACCCGGATCGGACCGGGCCGCAGGCTGGGCAGCGTGGCCGCCAGGCGCTCGGCCAGGGCTTCGCTCAGCACGCGCAGGGGCGAGCCCTGCGCCGTCCAGATGCGGCCGTAGGCGCGCGCTGCGCGGCTGGGGCGGATGCGGAGGATCACCCCGTGCAGGATGGCCAGCCAAAGCAGCCGGGGGTATTCGATGACCCGCCGATCGCTGAGGAACTGCGCCAGGTAAGGACGCACCGCCGCCGCCGTGGGCGCGGCAGGTGTACCAAGATTAACCAGCAGCACGCCAATGGCCGGCGCGGTGGCGTGGGAATGGCCGGCAAGGCCGGTATAGTTGCTGCTGCCTGGCATGAGGCTGGGGCCTGATCTGGGACAGTGCAGTCTGCCATAGCGACTTCGTGCAGGCCGTGCAGCCCGATGCCGCACCCGCCTCACGCCGCCCCGAAAAGGAGTCTCGTCCCCATGGTCAAGCCGTTCGCCCGTTTCCTTGTCGTCCTTGCCCTCGTCGCCGCCCCCTTCGCCGCCGTACATGCCGAAGACCCGCCCGACGTCCGTGCGCGCAACGCCGTACGCGTGCTGAAGGAGATCATGGAGGCGCCCGACAAGGGCATTCCCACCGACCTTCTGCGCGACGCCCACGCGATTGCCGTCATTCCCGACATGGTCAAGGCGGGCCTGGTATTCGGTGGCCGCCGCGGCGAAGGCCTGATCTCGGTCAAGGGCCCGGACGGCGCCTGGTCGAACCCCAGCTTCGTTACCCTTACCGGCGGCAGCGTGGGTTTCCAGGCGGGCATTTCCTCCACCGATGTGATCCTGGTCTTCCGCACCCAGCGCGGCGTGGATTCCATCGTCAACGGCAAGTTCACCCTGGGCGCGGACGCCTCGGCGGCGGCGGGGCCAGTCGGCCGTACGGCCACCGCGGCCACCGACAGCCAGATGAAGGCCGAGATATATTCATACTCGCGTTCGCGTGGCCTGTTCGCCGGCGTCGCCCTGGATGGCTCCGCGATGCGCATCGATTACGATGCAAATACAGCCATTTACGGCAGCGGCGTGACGCCACGTAGGATTTTTGAAGGCGGTGTCAGCAATGTGCCTACACCGATTGTCGATTTTCGTGACAGGCTGGAAGAGTACACTCAGCACTAGTCATCTTACTTTCGCGCGTCGCCCGCGCCGCTTCGCGGGCACGCTGTCATCGAGGTTTGTCCCATGAGCACCATCCATATTGTCCTGCTCGTCGTGGTCGTCGTGCTGATCTTCGGCACCAAGAAGCTGCGCAACATCGGCTCGGACCTCGGCGGCGCCGTCCGCGACTTCAAGAAAGGCCTGGATGGCGATGAAGAAGCCAAGCGCCAGGCTGCCGAGCAGCTGCGCGCCGATCCGCCGGCCGAGCAGGTGCCGCCGTCAGCCGACGCCGCCAAGGCCGCCGCCGATGCAGCGCGCGCCGAGCGCGACCGCTCGAACTAACCGCGTCAACCCGTCATGATCGAGATCAGCTTCGGCAAGCTGCTCCTGCTGGCCATCATCGCGCTGATCGTGCTGGGCCCGGAAAAGCTTCCCCATGCCGCCCGTACGGCGGGCGCCTTGTTGCGTCGCGTGCGTACCGGCTGGGACAGTGTGCGTGCCGAGGTGGAGCGCGAAATCCAGGCGGAGGAAATCAAGCGCAACCTGCGCGAGGCCGCCGAGCGCGCCCGCCAGCCGCACGACGACCTGCGCAGTACGGTCAGCGAGGTCAATCAGCAGGTGCGCGGCACCTTTGCCGAGGCCGGCGACGTGATGCGTGGCAAACCGCTCAGCGGTGGCAGGGAAGACGTGGCCCACGCGGCGGACACCCCTGTCGAAGTGCCGCATGTCGACGCACCGCGTGCCGAAGCGCCACATGGCAGCCTGCCTGCAGCACCCATGGATTCGGAAGGCCCCGATGTCAGCAAGTGAACCCGGACCGTCGTCCGACGATCCTGTCGAGGAAGGCCTGTTTTCCCATCTGGTGGAACTGCGTGCCCGACTGCTCCGGGCCGTCGTCACCCTGTTCCTGGTGTTGATGGCGCTGATCCCGATCGCCAACCGCCTCTATACCGAGCTCGCCGCGCCCCTGGTGGCACGCCTGCCCGCCGGCGCGCACCTGATCGCCACGGAAGTGGCAAGCTCATTCTTCACGCCGCTGAAGCTGGCGCTATGGGCCGCGCTGTTCATCTCGATGCCGATGATCCTGTACCAACTGTGGGCGTTCGTAAGCCCCGGCCTGTACCGGCACGAGAAACGCCTGGCCCGGCCGCTGCTGGTGGCCGCGCTATTCCTGTTCTATGCCGGCTGCGCGTTCGCGTATTTCATCGTGTTGCCGGCGGCGTTCAAGTTTCTCACCGCCGTTACGCCTGACGGCGTGGAAATGATGACGGACATCACGCATTACCTCGATTTCGTCATGCTGATGTTCCTGGCCTTCGGACTGTGCTTCGAGGTGCCCGTGGCGGTGGTGATCCTGGCGGCGGTGGGCGTGGTCGACGCGGAGAAGCTCAGCCGCTTCCGCAGCTATGCCATCGTCGGTGCGTTTGCGATCGCGGCGTTCATTACCCCACCGGACCTGTTGTCGATGGTGATGCTGGCCGTGCCCATGTGCCTGCTGTACGAAGTGGGCCTGCTGGCGGTGCGCTTCCTGATCAAGCCACCGACCGACCTGGAGGCAAGGTAGGGCTCGGGGTCAGAGTAAAAACTCTGACCCCGCCTAGTGTGCTGACTCCGCAACGTGTGAGCGACCGAGCGAGAGCCCGCGCACCACGTTCAGCGCCTGCGACAGGGCGAAGTCGGCGATGGCGAGCTTGCCGTCGTCTTCGTCGGCGGCGCCCTTGGCCGCCACCGATTCATTGGCCAGGTGGTTGGGCAGGTCCGCTTCCGAGCCGATCAGCTGCGGCGGCGATTCGCTCTTGTTGACGGCAAGGTCCGCCAGGGTGATGTCCGGATTGATGCCCTCGGCCTGGATCGAGGTGCCATTGGGCGTGTAGTAGCGGGCCGTGGTGATCTTCACCGCGTGCTCGTCGTCAAGGGGCAGTACCGTCTGCACGACACCCTTGCCAAAGGTGCGCCGGCCCATGATCAGCGCACGATGGTGATCCTTCAGGGCACCGGAGACGATCTCCGCCGCCGACGCCGTGCCGTTGTCCACGAGCACCACCATCGGAGCACCGTTCAGGAGGTCGCCCGGATGCGCGTCGAAATGCAGGTTCGCATCGGGGACGCGGCCGCGGGTGGTGACGATCACGCCAGAATCCAGGAAGGCGTCGCTCACGCCCACGGCCGAGGTAAGCAGGCCGCCCGGGTTTGAACGCAGATCCAGCACCGCACCCTTCTGCGGCCCGTTCTTCTTGATCAGGTCGCCAAGCTTCCGTTCGACGTCGGTCGCCGTGTCTTCCTGGAACTGCGAGACGCGGATGTAGGCATAACCCGGCGCGAGTTCGCGCACCTTGACACTGGTGACGGCGATGCGCTCGCGCACCAGCGGCATGTCGATCGGCTTATCGGATTTCTCATGAAGGATGGTGAGCACGATCTTGCTGCCCGGCGGGCCACGAAGCTTCTTGTAGGCTTCGTCGATGTTCTGCGGATCCACCGGCACGCCATCGACCTTGACGATCAGGTCGCCCGGCTTGATGCCGGCGCGCGAGGCAGGCGTGTCGTCGATCGGCGCCACGATGCGCAGCTCGCCGTCGCCCTGCAGTACCTCTATCCCCAGGCCGCTGTACTGGCCGGTGGTGTCCTCGGAGAGCTCGTCCAGGCCGTCCTTGTCCAGGTACTCGGCGTGGGGATCAAGGCCGGTGACCATGCCGCCGATGGCGGCCTTCATGATGGTCTTGTCGTCCACTTTCTCGACATAGGCCTGTTTGACGATCTGGTAGACGCGAGTGAAGTTGCGGATGTCGTCCAGCGAAGCCTCGCCGGACGTGGACGCTGACGCCGGTCCGCCCTTCATCGACGGCGGAGGCAGCACACTGGCGCCCGCGGCCGGGGCATCGGGCTGGGGCACCTGGGCCAGCGCGGGGACGGCGATCAGCAACAGCACAGGCGCGGCCAGGCGCAGGAACTTGCGGGCGGGCTGGCCGGGCGGGGAAAGACGCATGCGGATCTCCAGGTTCAAGGCCCTGATGGTAATGGGGGCGCGTGCACGGCGCGTTACCTGCGCCTGGACAGCCAGCTGGCCGGGTCCACCGGCTTGCCGCCCTGGCGCAGCTCGAAGTAAACGCCGCCGTCACTCAACGAAGGTGACGCCGCCGTGCCCACCGGTTGGCCGGCCTCCACGGTATCGCCCACGCCATGCAGCAGGGTTTCGTTGTTGCCATAGAGGGACATCCAGCCGTCGCCATGGTTCAGGATCACCAGCATGCCGTAGCCACGCAGGAAGCTGGCGTAGACCACCCGGCCACGCGCCACGGCATGCACGGGGCTGCCCTGGGTGGCGGCAATGGACACGCCCGGCCCATGCGCTCGGACCGCGCCAGCTGCCGGCCAGGGCAGGTCGCCGCGGATGTTGGCCGAAGGCTTGCCGGGTTCGGCCGAGGGTGCGGATACCACCGGCGCCTCCTGGATAACCTTCTGCAGGCGGTCCACCAGCGCATTCATCGACTGCTCGTCCTGCTTGAGGGAAGCGATCTTCTTGCCCTGGTCGTTGAGCCGCGCGTTCGCCTCGGCCACCAGCTTCTGCTGGTCGGTGCGTTGTTTCTCGAGCGTGCCCACTTTCGTCTCGCGTTCGGCGCGCTGGGCCTTCAACGCCTGTTGCTCGGTGGCGATCGCCGCCTCGATGTCCTGCAGCTTGGCCAGTTCCGCGAGCAGGCCCTTGATGCGGGCCACGCGGTCTTCCTGGAAGTACTTCGAATAGACCAGCGCGCGGGCGATGCGATCGACATCCTGGTCGCCCAGCAGCATCTGCAGGTCAGAGCCATGGCCCAACGTATAGGCGGCGCGCAGAAGATCATCCAGCGCCGCACGCTGGCGGTCGAGCGTCTTCTTCATCGCCTCGCGCTGTTCGGCCAGCTGGGCCAGGTCGTGTTCCTTCTCGGCCAGGGCGGCGTCGGCCTCGCGCACGGCACGGGCGGCCGCGGCCACGGCTTCGGCCTGCCTGGCCAGGGCGGCATTGGCGCTGTCGCGCTGGTTGGCGGTGTCACGCTGCTCGCGCGTCACCTCGTCGATGCGTGAGCGTACGTCGTCGAGCTTTTTCTTCGCATCCGCCTGCTCGGCCTTGCTGCCGACCGTGCGTTGCGCAAGCACGGGCGCGGGAAGGGCCAAAGCGAGGCCCAGGGCCAGCCAGAGGGCGCGACACGGGGGCTTGCGCATGCCTGGATCGTTTCCGTCGAAAG
>NZ_DATHFX010000061.1:0-6972 GCF_035317885.1 Pinirhizobacter sp. | reverse complement strand
CTGCGTCCACGGCCAAAGTTTTCCGCCAAAACCCTAACCAAGGAATTCAGTGACCACGCGGACGTTCTCGCTGGGTACGCCGAGCATCTGCGCCATCACGCCCTTGAAGTTGACGATGGCCTGGGTGGTTTCGTAGAGCGTGAAGCGCGTGCCGTCCCAGGTTGCCACGCTGGCATGCAGCTCAATTGGATTATGCGTTTCCGGCGGCGTGGAATAGGTCTGGTCTACCTTGACCGCCGCCGAGGCGAATGCCGCTTCGGGATTGCCACGCTCGGTGTCGGCCTTGGGCTTTTCGTCGGCCGACAGCTTTACCGCGACATTCGGCGCCTGCTGGCCCTTGTAGGTGACCTTCACCTTGTCGGCCGCAGCAGTGGCCTGCTCGAAGGTATCGGCAACCACCAGGGCGACGTACTGTCCGTAATAGCGGATCACATCGTCTTCGAGCGGTGGGCGGCGCTCGTCGATGATCGCCTTGGACGATTTGGGTATGCGATAGAGCGTGCCGATGTTTTCACGCGTGTAAATCTTGCGCACGCCAGGCATCGCTGCAGCGGTGCGAGTATCGATCGCGTCGATGTGTCCATTGCCTATCGTGGCGCAGACCGGCACGGCATAGAGCATGCCGGGAAAGCTGTGATCGGAGCTGTAGCGGGCGGCGCCACTGACCTTCAGTGGGCCATCGACGCGGGCGTACTGGTTGCCGACGACGGGCAGGGGAGTGACGCTGGAAGCATCTTCAGACATGAAAAGTTCCTCAACTCGCTTTAGGCGGCCACGGTGGATAACGCATGGGTAAGGCAGCGCTTGGCCAGCTCAACCTTGAAGCCGTTCTCGCTTTGTGGCTTCGCGTTGTTCAAGGCGGCCGCAGCGGCAGTAGCGAATGTATGTTCGTTCGGAGGCTGCCCCTGAAGTGCCTGTTCGGCTTCGGGCGAGCGCCAGGGTTTCGTGCCTACACCGCCCATGGCGACGCGGGCATGGGTGATCTTGCCGCTCTGCACGGCGATCACCACCGCCGCCGACGACAGCGCGAACTCATAGGAGGCGCGATCGCGCAGCTTCAGGTAATGCGACCGCGCGCCCGGGTGCGGCGGCGGCAGGATCACGTGGGTGATCAGGTCCCCCGGCATCATCACCGTTTCTCTTTGCGGCGTATCGCCAGGCAGCAGGAAGAATTCGCCGATCGGCACGCGGCGTTCACCCCCGGTGCCACGGATCACCACGGTCGCCTCCAGCGCGGTCAGCGCGACATTCATGTCCGACGGATTGGTGGCGATGCAGTGCTCGCTGGTACCGAGGATGGCCAGGGTGCGGCTGAATCCGTCGATGGCCGAGCACCCTGTGCCGGGCTCTCGCTTATTGCACGGCATGTTGGTATCGCGGAAATACACGCAGCGTGTGCGCTGGAGCAAGTTGCCGCCGGTGGTTGCCATGTTGCGCAACTGCCCGGAGGCGCCGGATAACAAGGCCTGCGACAGCACTGCGTAGTCGCGTTGCACCAGCGGATGATGGGCCAGGTCGGAATTGCGCACCAATGCGCCGATCTTCAGACCGCCATCGGGCGTGCGTTCGACGTCGGCCAGCGGCAGATGGTTGATGTCGATCACCTGCGTCGGCCGCTCGACGTTGAGTTTCATCAGGTCGAGCAGGGTGGTGCCGCCGGCGACAAAACGTACCTCGGCGCCCTGCTGGGCAGTCGATGATCTTGCAGCGGCGCTGATCGCCTTGGCTGCGTCGGTGGCGCGAGAAAAAGCAAACGGTTCCATCTTTCGCTCCTCAGGCTTTGCGGACCTGCTGGATGGCCGCAACGATGTTGGAATAGGCGCCACAACGGCAGATATTGCCGCTCATCGCTTCCTTGACATCGGCATTGGCAGGGCCACAGGGCTCTTTCATCAGCGCTACCGCCGACATGATCTGGCCCGAGGTGCAGTAACCGCACTGGTAACCGTCGTGCTCAAGGAAGGCCTGCTGCATCGGATGCAGGTTGCCGGGCTGGCCCAGGCCTTCCAGCGTGGTGACTTCGTCGCCTTCATGCATCGCCGCAAGGCTCAGGCAGGAATTCACCCGTCGACCATTCACGTGCACGGTGCAAGCGCCGCACTGGCCGTGATCACAGCCTTTCTTGGTGCCGGTCAGCTGAAGATGATCACGCAGCGCATCCAGAAGCGTGGTGCGGGAATCGACTTTCAGGGTCTGCACGTTGCCGTTGACTTTAAGCTGCACTGAAACCAGGCCATCGGCATCGGCAGCAGAATGCGCCACGGCGGCGATGGCAGCCGCCTGGGCCGCGATCGGCAATCCCAACCCGGAAGCCGCGCCGGTAATACCGACGATCTGGAGGAAATTCCGTCGACCGAGCTGGATATCGACAATGTCTCCAGGCTTCTTTTCGGACATGGCTGGCTCCAGGGCTGGCTGATTCCGTTACGCAGATAATTGCGGATAGCCCGGATCGAGCGCGTTCGGACTATCCAGTAAACATACGCCAAAAATGATCAAGTTTCGGTGACCGGTGCCGGATGGTGTTGTCGATGCCACGAACCCAGAGAAGGATTATGGTCCGGGTAGGCGAGGGAGTAGGGGAGGTACGGGCGTGGCCGCGGATGATACAGCCATGCTGAAGGAAGCGACCAGCATAAAATCAAAGTATTTCAATACTATGAGACCATCTTTTGATGTCAATGCGACCTAGCGGAGTGGCAGATTCCGACGGCGTCGGGCGACATGATCGAAGCGTGGGTTTACACGCCCGAGGGCAGCGGCCCCCATCCCGCCGTCGTGTTCGGGGAGAGGCTCATGACCCCGAAGGATGGGACGCGATGGCACAACCGCGTAGCCACGCGATCTCTGCTGAGCTTCTCTTGGCGTCGACCCGTGCGGCGTGCCGCCGACGTGCGTATCCCCTTCTTGCTCGTCGTCCCGGAGGCAGACTCCATTGCACCAGTACCGGCCGCGCTCAAAGTCGCTCGCATGGCACCGCGCGCGGAATTGTTCCGAAGCGCCGGTGGTCACTATGACGTCTATGAGGGTGGGGCAGGGTTCGCCGACGTGCTTCGGACGGAGGTCGACTTCCTCCATCGTCACACCAAGACCACAAGTGCACGGTCAAGCAGCGATAAAGCGAGCCAGACGCACTTGCCTTGAGTAAATCCATGGCTGTATACCCTTGGGGAGCCACCTTGCCAAGGAGGATACGTTGATGATCCGCAGTTCATTAAGTCCGTTATGCCGAAATTGCACCTTTGCGATGGTTGCCGTTGCGATGCTCGCCACGTCCATGCCGGCCGATGCCCAGCGCTATCGGCACGGTGGTGGCTATCACCGTCCACCGCCGGCGCACTACAACGGCCGTGACCGCCATCGCGGTGGCGGCTCCGGCAACGTGATCGCTGGTGCGTTGCTCGGCGTGGTGGCTGGCGCAGTCATTGCCAACTCCGTTTCGAATGCTTCACGACCGCCACCGGCAGTGGTCTATCGCGATGCTCCGCCGCCACCGCCACCGGGCGTGTATTACGACGACGGTTATTAAACAGCGCAGCGCTGCCGCAACGGAACGCCTGTCTTCCCGCATCGAATCGGAGCATCCATAAATGAAGAACGTCATTCGCAAGGTCGCCGTCCCCGCCCTGTTTTCGCTCGCCCTGCTTGCACCTGCGGCCTGGGCCCAGCAGTCACCAGTACCCTCGGGCGCTGCCACCTCGAGCACGCCCGCCAAATCGCATGCGCAGCGCCGCGCCGACTCGGTGGAACGCCGCATCAGCGACTTGCACACACAGCTGAAAATCACCGATCAGCAGTCCAGGCAATGGGATGCCTTCGCCCAGGTCATGCGCGACAACGCGAAAAATACGGGCCAGGCCTTTCATGAGCGCTCGCAGAAGCTGTCGTCGATGAGCGCGCCCGATGCCATGAAGTCGTATGCCGACCTTACCCAGACGCATGCCGACAACATGAAGAAACTTTCATCCTCCTTCAGCGACCTCTACGCCGTGCTATCGGACGAGCAGAAACAAACTGCCGATACCTTGTATCGCAATCAGAAATTGGGACACAACAAGGGTCCACATAACCGGCACAAGGGCGGCAAACCAGCCAGTTCATCATCCGCGGGCTGATGGCGCACAGTCTGACCAAGCAGGGCCAAGGGGCCTAGCTCAGTTCACGCAAGATCTTTTGCTTGCGCTTCTCCATCTGGGCGCCAAGTTCGTTGAGCTGCTGCTTGGTCATCAGCGTTCTCGCATCCTTGAACATCTCTTTTTCTTCTTCGTCCGCATGGTGCTCGATCAATTCTTTCAGGACCTTGGCTCGGCCTGAAAACATGTCGCTGCCTTCCTCGGTGCTCAAGAGGTCCGGTAGAACCAGGTCTCCAGCGGCGCGATGCTCTTCCAGTGCCTCGTAATACATTTTGGCTTCTTCCTTCTTGCCCGCCTCCTTGAACGCCGGGTAGAAGATCTCTTCCTCGATGGTGGTATGGGCCTTCAGGTTGACCTGAATTTTATGCAGCAACTCTTCACGCTTTTTGGTGGCGCGCGTCGAGGTCTCGGCAAGTTCGGCAAGCAGCCCTTTGACCAGTTTGTGGTCGGCTTTGAGCAATTGGATGGCGTCCACGAAGTTTCCTGGCGTTGGCTGGGAATCGCAGGGTTTCACGGAGTCCGTGAATCCAGGGTACGTGTCGTGTGCAGGGCTGCAAGCGGGTCGAACTATGGAGAGACCAATGTCGATGGCCTCACTTCCGTCCCAACCTTCACATGCCAAAGGCCAACCATGGCCGCCACCCCTGCAGGGCACACCAATGCCAGCCCACCCCAGCGATTGAAGCCCCATGCGCCGGCGAACGCACCGACGACGAAGCCGCCAAACACGATGCTGCACACCGAGGCACGTCGCCGATCCCAAGGTCGTCCCTGGAGCGCCTGGCCGAGCGAGACGGCCAGGTCGGTCAGTATCCCGGTAACGTGGGATGTGCGGATCAGCGCGCCAGTGGTGATTGTGCTGGTGCCGTTCTGAAGCCCGACGGCAAATGCGCACAGCGCCAGGCCCGTCGTGGGATGACCGCCCAGCAGAAGTCCCCCGACGGCCAGGCTGGCCGCTTCAAGGAAAAAAGGCACGCTCACATGGCGCATTGATTGCCAACGTGGCGCGCGCAGCAGGGCGCCGCTCATGGCGGCCCCGATCAGGAAGGCAAGGGCGACCAGGCCCAGAATGGCAGCCACCGGCCAATTTCCCAGGGCCACTGCGGCCGTCGCGGCCGTGGTGACTCCCGTGAGGTGAGTGGCCGCTTCGTGCGAGTCGAGGATGGCTACCGCGTTGACGAACCCGGCCATCAGGGCGAGCACGCCCGCCCAGGGCCAGATCCAGCGAGGAAACATAGGGACCACGATAACCTCCGGTCGGTCGCAAATTTTACGGACTTTTGTCGCGGGATCGGTTGCACGTCACATCCGGCCATGGAACTCTATTGAAGTTGTCCAACCAAACCAAGGCATAGGGAAGACCGGCCCACTCCTGACGGCTGCCCACGGCGCCGTTACGAGGAGATGGGCTATGAAGCTCGCCTACGCCCCGGTCCGCGTATCCGTTGCGATGGAAGCGTTCCGCCATAACGAGGCACTGCTCGCCGCGCTGGATACCAGCACTGCCGGGCTCAACGAACAGCAGATTGCCCAGCGGCTGGATCGGGACGGCGTGAACGAGGTGTCGCATGAGAAGCCGCCGCATTGGTTGCTTCAGTTGCTGCACGCGTTCAAGAACCCGTTCATCGTGGTGCTGCTTGTCCTGGCGGCGGTGCAGCTGCTGACCGACCCTACGAACCTGACCGGTCCGACGATCATCTCGGTGATGGTTTCGATCAGCGTGTTCCTGAGTTTTGCCCAGGAATATCGCTCGTCGAAGGCCGCCGAGAAGCTGAAAGCCATGGTGCGTAACACCGCGACGCTGTCACGCCGTGCCGCGGACGGTCATAGCGAGCGAATCGATGTGCCGGTGTCTGAACTGGTGGCTGGTGACATCGTGCATCTGGCCGCCGGCGACATGGTACCCGCCGACCTGCGCCTGCTGAGCGCGAAGGACCTCTTCATCAGCCAGGCCATCCTCACCGGCGAATCGCTACCGGTGGAAAAGGCCGCACCATCCCATCGCGAGATTTCCGACGAACCGGAGCCGGGCGCAGCCGACAATCCGCTGGATCTTCCGAGTGTCTGCTACATGGGCACCAACGTGGTCAGTGGCATAGCGACGGCCGTGGTGGTGGCCACGGGGCCGCGCAGCTATCTGGGCTCGTTGGCGCGCAATGTCGTCGGCAAGCGCGTGCAGACCGGCTTCGATCGTGGCGTCAAGAGCGTGAGCTGGCTGCTGATTCGCTTCATGGCAGTGATGGTGCCGATCGTCTTCGTCATCAATGGCCTGGACAAGCACGACTGGCTGCAGGCATTCCTCTTCGCGCTGTCCGTGGCGGTCGGTTTGACGCCTGAAATGCTGCCGCTGATCGTGACCGCCAACCTCGCCAAGGGCGCCATCGCGATGTCTCGCCGCAAGGTGGTGGTGAAGCGTCTGAACGCGATCCAGAACTTCGGCGCAATGGACGTGTTGTGTACCGACAAAACCGGCACGCTTACCCTGGACAAGATCGTACTCGAACGCCACCTCGACCTGTACGGCGAAGAGTCCGAGGAGGCACTGGAATACGGCTACCTTAACAGCCGCTTCCAGACAGGCCTCAAGAACCTCATGGACAAGGCGGTACTGGAGCATCGCAACCTCGAGCCCACTGCCGCGCGTTTCCACATCGTCGATGAGATTCCCTTCGATTTCCAGCGCCGCCGCATGTCGGTGGTAGTGAACGATGGTAATGGCGGTGATCTGCTGGTGTGCAAGGGCGCCGTCGAGGAGATGCTGTCGACCTGTGCCTACGCCAAGGCCGGCGACGAGATCCTGCCGATGACGGAAGCTCAACGCGCCGGGATCAAGGCGATG
>NZ_DATHFX010000060.1:0-9723 GCF_035317885.1 Pinirhizobacter sp. | reverse complement strand
TACCGCGACGGCTACGCGCACAGCGTGGAGGTGTGGGATGGCGACGCGCTGGTGGGCGGCATCTATGGCCTGGCGATCGGCCGCCTGTTCTGCGGCGAGTCGATGTTCAGCCATGCCCCGGGCGGTTCGAAAGCCGCGCTGATCGCGCTGTGCCGGTTGCTTGAAAGCAACGGCATGCCATTGCTCGATGCGCAGGTGACGAATGCGCACCTATTGAGCATGGGCGCGGTGGAGCTTTCGCGCGAAGTGTTCCTTGGGCACGCGGCGGCGCTGGTGGCAGAGAGGACGCCAGCCGGAATGTGGGGAGGTTGGGGGTCAGAGTAATCACTCTGACCCCACTTCGCTGACCCCGCTTCGGACGCGCCTAGTTCAGATCGTCCGGATTCGGCCCGATGCGGTTTCCCGCATCCAGCGCCGCGACCTTCTGCATGTCCGCCGTGCTCAACAGGAAATCGAACACGTCGAAATTTTCCTCGATGCGCGCCGGCGTCTGCGACTTCGGGATCACCATGTGGCCGGTCTGAAGGTGCCAGCGCAGGATCACCTGGGCGACGGACTTGCCGTGGGTCCTGGCGATCGCCGAAAGCGTTGGATTCTTCAGCAGGTCGCCGCCCTGCCCCAGCGGGCTCCAGGCTTCGGTAATGACGTTCTTCGCGCGGTTGTGCTTCACCACGTCGTTCTGCTGGAAATCCGGGTGCAGTTCGATCTGGTTCACCACCGGGGCGACGCCGGTCTCGGCGATCAGGTGGTCAATGTGGGCAGGATTGAAGTTGGACACGCCGACGCTGCGGATGCGGCCTTCGTCGCGCAGGCGGATCATCGCCTTGAAGGTGTCGACGTAAGTGCCCTTCGCCGGCATCGGCCAGTGGATCAGGTACATGTCCACGTAGTCGGTGCCCAGCAGCTTCAGGCTTTTGTCGAAGGCGCGCAGTGTGCTGTCGAAGCCCTGGTCGGCGTTCCACAGCTTGGTGGTGAGGAAGATCTCCCCGCGGGAAACACCGCCCCGGCGCAGGCCTTCGCCGGTGCCTTTCTCGTTACCGTAGATGGCGGCGGTATCGACGGAGCGGTAGCCGGTCTGGATGGCCTTGGCCACCGACTCGGTGGCTACGCTGTCATCGATCTGCCATACGCCGAAGCCCAGTTGCGGCGCCGTATGGCCGTCGTTGAGGGTAAGCCGGGATTGCCTGTCGGTCATGCAATGCTCCATGGATGAAAACCTTCTAAAGCGCCGATCAAGCCCTGTGTGGACTACCGCTGGGCGTAATGCGTTTCGACGTAGTTATCGAGGATGCTGACGAATTCATCGGCGATGTTGTCGCCGCGCAAGGTCATGGCTTTTTCACCGTCGATGAATACCGGCGCCGAAGGTGCCTCGCCGTTGCCCGGCAACGAGATGCCGATATTGGCGTGGCGCGATTCGCCCGGGCCGTTGACGATGCAGCCCATCACGGCCAGGGTGAGGTTTTCCACGCCGTCGTACTTCACCCGCCATTCGGGCATCTTGCCGCGCACGTGCGCCTGCACCGTCTTGGCCAGTTCCTGGAAGAATTCGCTGGTGGTGCGGCCGCAACCCGGGCACGCGGTGACCAGCGGTGTGAACGCGCGCAGGCCCATGGTCTGCAGCAGTTCCTGCGCCACCACCACTTCGTTGGTGCGTGACTGGCCCGGTTCCGGGGTAAGCGAGATGCGGATGGTGTCGCCGATGCCTTCCTGCATCAGCACGGCCAGCGCCGCGGCGGACGCGGTAATGCCCTTCGAGCCCATGCCGGCTTCGGTCAGGCCCAGGTGCAGGGCGTAATCCGCGCGGGCGGCGATGTCACGGTAGACGGCGATCAATTCCTGCACGCCGGAAACCTTGCAGCTTAAGATAATGCGGTCGCGCGGCAGGCCGATCTCCTCGGCGCGGGCGGCCGAATCCAGCGCCGAGCGGATCAGGGCTTCGCGCGCCACGTGGCTGGCATCCCAGGGATCGCCGCGCGTGGAGTTTTCGTCCATCAGCGCCGCCACCATGGACTGGTCCAGCGAGCCCCAGTTGGCGCCGATGCGCACGGGTTTGCCGTACTTCAGCGCGAACTCGATGATCGAGGCGAACTGGGTGTCTTTCTTCTTGCCGAAACCCACGTTGCCCGGGTTGATGCGGTACTTGGCCAACGCTTCGGCGCAGGCGGGCTCGCCCTGCAGCAACTGGTGGCCGTTGTAGTGGAAGTCGCCGATGATCGGCACCTCTACGCCCATCATCTGGAGGCGCTCGGCGATGCGCGGCACGGCGGCCGCGGCGGCCGGCGTATTGACCGTGATGCGCACAAGTTCCGAGCCCGCGCGGGCAAGTTCGGCAATCTGTTTGGCCGTGCTTGCCGGGTCTTCGGTGTCGGTGTTGGTCATCGACTGCACCACCACCGGGGCGCCGCCGCCCACCAGTACGTTGCCGACGCGGACGCCGACACTGGGACGGCGCGCTTGAGGCATGGCATCGCGAGGGGAGTAACGGGCAGCTTCGGTCATGGGGTCGATATGGGGGCTATGCGGCCAGGGCACTAGGATACCGCAAGCGCCATGACCGCCCGTGGTCAGGCGGCATGCACGCGGCGCAGGGCCGCCCGCAGCAGGCGCAGCTGCAGGGCATCGGCGAATTTCAGCGGCCCTTCAAAGCCCATGCGCCCCAGGGCTTCTTCCTCCCCCGCCACCGCGTGGCCGGGCCGCAGCAACGTCCCCGCCAGGCGCAGGCGGCCGCTCCATGACGCGGATGTCGAACGCAGCCACGCCAGCGCGGGCAGCAGGCGCAATTCCACCGGCGAGAAATCACTGCCAAAGGGAAATTCCGGGGTGGCCGCCGCGGGCATCGCCTGCCGCAGGGCCTCCGGGGTGTTCCTGCGCCAGGTGTCGGGCACCACGAAACCGGCCTTGAGCTTGCCGGCCTTCTTCGCCCGGGCCACCAGGCCGTCGATGAACCGTGCATCGGCAATGGCAAGCATCGCCTGTACGCACTCGGTATCGCTGCGGCCGCGCAGGTCCGCCACGCCGTATTCGGTGACCACGATGTCACGCAGATGCCGCGGGATGGTGGTGTGCGGGTAATTCCACACGATGTTCGACACGACCTTGCCGCCGGCATGGCGCGTGGAGCGCATCAGCAACACCGACCGGCCTCCCGGCAACTCGTGCGCCATGGCAACGAAGTTGTACTGGCCGCCCACGCCGCTGACCACCTCGCCATCGGCCAGCGCATCGGACACGGCCGCACCCAACGGCGTGGCCATCATGCAGGTATTGAAGAAGCGCGCGTCCCGCCGTTGCAGTGCCGCGAGCGCCTGGTGATCGCCATAGAGCTGGTTGACGTTGGATACGCGGCACAGGTCGATGCCGTCCGGGTCTTCGGCTTCCCGCTGATGCAGCCAGCTGTAAAGCTCGCGCGAACCCAACACGAAGGCACCGCGCAGGTAATGACCGCCGCGGCGCGGATCGGCGTCGGGCTCGCCACGGGCGGAACGGCGCTCGCGTTCGATGTCGTCGAAGGTACGGCGTTTGAGCACACCGCCGCGCTCCAGGTGCATGAAGCCGTCCATCACCATCTCACTCGCACCGTAGATACCGCGCTCGAACAGCCCGGTACCTCCCTCGCGCAAGGCCATAGAACGCGTGACACCCCGCCCATCCAGCGCCTCCAGTGCTTCGCTCCACGCGGCATTCTGGCCATGGCGCAGCAGCAATGCGTGCACGATGGCATCGGACAACGCACCGATGCCGATCTCCAGGCAGCCGCCGTCACGCACCAGGGCGCTGGCGTGGATGCCCAGCGCGTGCTCGGCCACCGTCACCGGCTGGCGTGGCAGCGCGAACAAGGCCGGCGCTGTTTCCGGCGTCACGATAACGTCGAAGAAACCCGCCGGTGCCTCGGCGTTGCCCGAGACGAAAGGCATGTCCGGATGCACCACGGCCACGCATAGCGCCCGCGGCTGGCCCGCCGCTACTTGCCGGTCGAGGAAATCGAAGGTGAGGTCCGGATTGGTCGACAGGCTGATGCGCTCGCCAGATGCCGCCACCAGTTGCACCAGCACGTTGATCTGGCGGGCCACCAGGTCGCGCGCGACGTGGGTGTAGTTCTGGCTGATGTAATCGCGCTGTGCGGGCGCCGAGTGCAACAGCGCGCCGCCTTGCAGGTAGAACTCATGCACGTGCACGTTGGCCGGCAGCGCGTCGCGTGCCTGCGCCGTGGCGTAATCCAGGCCGCGGAAACCCGGGCCCAGGTGGCGATCGAGGAACGGATCAAGGAAACGGGCTTCCAGGCCCGGCTTCGCCCGCGGGCGCGTGAGCGACAACGCGCTGAAGATCGTCAGCGAGGTTTCGGGCCTTGCCGCCACTTCCGCATAAAGCGCGTTGAGCAGATCGTGCGGCTTGCCCAAGCCCAGGGGCGCGGCCACGCGCGGGTGGCCGCCGGTGGCCGCGATGATGCGCGCCACGCAGGCGGCGATATCCGGTAAACGTTCCGATGACGGCATGCAGCGCATCATGCCAGACTGGCTTTCATCGCACGCAAGGAAACCTTAAAATCCCATGACTTCTCGCCACGCCCGCCAGGCAGCGTCGGACCGGCGCCTTGCCGAACAGGCGCTCAGCCGCTCCGCGGGTGCACCGGTGGTAGCCGGCAACGACGTCGAGCTGATGATCGATGCCCAGGTGCATTTCGACCAATGGCTCGATGCCATCAGGAATGCGAAGGAACGGATATTCCTCGAGAACTACATCATCCGCGACGACGACATCGGCCGGGCTTTCCGCGATGCACTGGTCGAGCGCGCCAGCGCCGGCGTGTTCGTGGCAGTGATCTGCGACTGGGTCGGTTGCCTGGGGCAATCGCGTGCATCGTTCTGGACGCCGCTGCGCGCCGCCGGCGGCCAGGTGCGCATCCACAATCCGCCGCGCATCGGCAGCCCCTTCGGCTGGGTAAGCCGCAACCACCGCAAACTACTGACCACCGACAGCTGCCTGGGTTTCCTCTCAGGCGTCTGCATCAGCGCCAAATGGCTGGGCAACCCGAAGAAGAACGTTCCGCCCTGGCGTGATACCGGCGTGTCGATCCGTGGCCCGGCAGTGGCGGAGCTCGACAGCGCCTTCTTCGATAGCTGGGCCGACATCGCCGACCCGCTGGAACTGCCGACGCCCGTGCCGTGTCCTGAAGCGGGGAATATCGCCCTTCGCGTGGTGGCCAACCAGCCATACACGGCCGGCACCTATCGCCTGGACCAGATGATCGCCGCACTGGCAACGAAGTCCCTGTGGCTGACCGATGCCTACTTCGTGGGCATCGCACCCTACGTGCAGGCACTGTGCGCGGCCGCGCGCGACGGCGTGGACGTGCGCCTGCTGGTACCCGGCAGCAGCGATATCCCGCTGGTGGCCGGCATGTCGCGCTCGGGCTACAAGCCACTGCTGAAGGCCGGCGTCCGCGTGTTCGAATGGAACGGCTCGATGCTGCACGCCAAGACGGCCGTTGCCGATGGCCAATGGGCGCGCGTGGGTTCGTCCAACCTCAATATCCAAAGCTGGATGGGCAATCGCGAGATTGACGTTGCCATCGAAGATGAAGGTTTTGCCGGGAAAATGGCCCGGCAGTACGAGGCGGACCTGGAAAACTCCACCCAGATATTGCTGGCGCCCTCGCGACGCTCACCTGGCCGCCAGCGCGTGGCCAGCAGCGAACCGCGTCCCCACCGCCCCGGGCGCCCGGGTGGCAGTTCCAGCCGGGCCGCCGCCAGCGCGTTGCGCCTGGCCAATACCGTCGGCGCGGCGCTGAGCGAGCGGCGCGTGCTGGGCGACACTGAAACCGGGCCCGTGCTGGCAGGCTTCCTGGGCCTGCTGGTGCTGGGCGCCATCGGCGTGTTCTGGCCGCGCGGCCTGGCCTGGCCCCTGGCTGCGATTGCCCTGTGGTTCTCGTTGAACCTTGGCGTGCGCTGGCTGCAGCTCCGCGCCCGGCGCAAGAAGGCGGAGCCCGGGAAACCCGACCCGTCGATGGAGCCGCGCCCCGGCTCCAAACGAGCCGGATAAGCATTCACCGGGCCGCCAGGGTTGTTGCATCGCAACTTGGCTTTGTACACATATGAACGTACAGTTCATATACACACAGTTCCACGGAACGCCGATGTCCCTGCCCATTGAGGCGCCCGACCGCCCTGACCGCCTGCGATCGCGGGTGGGGGTGTTGTCGCCGCTGTCGTTCGGCGCGGCGCCCATCGGCAACCTTTACGCTGGCGTCGACGACGCGGTGGCCATGGCTGCCATCGGCGCCGCGTTCGAAGCGGGCATCACCCATTTCGATACGGCGCCCTACTACGGCTATGGTCTGTCGGAAAGCCGCCTGGGCCAGGCCCTGGCCGGCATGCACCGCCACCGCTTCACGCTTTCCACCAAGGTCGGCCGGCTCGTCGAGCACGGCAGTGCCCCGGACAACGACGGCTTCGCCGTCCAGGGCCGGCATGCGGTGTTCGACTACAGCCACGACGGTGTCATGCGTTCGGTGGAGGAGAGCCTGCGCCGGCTCGGCACCGACCACATCGACATCCTGCTGCTGCACGACATCGGCAGCCTCGTCCATGGCGAGCGTGCCCCCGCCGTACTGCGGCAGGCGCTGGACCAGGCCCTTCCCGCCATGGCCTCGCTTCGCGACCAGGGCATATGCAGGGCGGTCGGCATTGGTGTGAATGAAGAATCCGTGTGCCTGGACGTGATGCCGCGCTTCGAGCTCGACACCATCTTGCTGGCCGGCCGCTTCACCCTGTTCGAGCAGGCGCAGAGCCGTCGCGTGATGGCCATGGCCTATCGCAACGGTGTCGCGGTGATGGCGGGCGCGCCCTATAACTCGGGCCTCCTCGGCGCCGACGATGGCCCGGGCGCTACCTACGACTACGAGCCCGCCAGCGAAGCTATCCGCGCGCGGGCCCAGCGTTACTACGACATCGGCCGCGCCGAACACGTCGACATCGGCGCGGCGGCGCTGCAATTCCCGCTCACGCATCCGGCCGTGGCCACCGTGGTCTGCGGGCTGCGCTCGCCTGAGGAAGTGCACGCTGCCGCGCGGCGCATGGCCACCCCGCTGCCGGCAACACTTTGGGCGCGCCTGCGCGACGAAGGCCTGGTAGCCGCATGATCCTGGACGCGCACCAGCATTACTGGAAACCTTCCCGCGGCGATTACGGCTGGCTCTCCGGCGCACCGGCTTCCCTGCTCCGGGATTTTCTTCCCCAGGACATCGCCAGCATCCGCGATGACTCTGGCGTTGAAGCTTGCGTACTGGTGCAGGCGGCCCCCAGCGAGGAGGAAACCCGCTTCCTGTTCGAGCTGGCACGCCTTGATGTCACCGTTGCAGGCGTGGTGGGCTGGGTGGATTTCGAGGCACCCGACGTGGATGCACGCATCGCGGCACTTGCCGCCGATGGCGATGGCTTGCTGGTGGGGCTGCGGCCCATGGCGCAAGACATCGATGATCCGGACTGGCTCGACAGCGAACGCATCGACGCTGCGTTCGCCAGCCTGCATTTGCGCGAACTTGCGTTCGATGCGCTCGTGGGGCCATTGCAATGGCCTGCGCTGCTACGGCGGCTCGACCGCGAGCCACGGCTTCGCGTGGTGGTGGACCACGGTGCCAAGCCCGACCTTGCCGACGGCAGCTTATCGCGCTGGGCCACGTGCATCGAACGGCTGGCCAGGTTCCCCAACGTGCACTGCAAGTTCTCCGGCCTCTTGACCCAACTCACGCCGGATCAGGACGAAGCCACCATCACGCCGTACGTCGAGCACCTGTTCTCAAGCTTCGGGCCTGCGCGCCTGATGTGGGGCAGCGACTGGCCGGTGGCGACGTTGCGCTGCGACTACGCACAGTGGCTGCGACTTGCCTTGCGCTATGTCCGTGCACTCGCGCCCGACCAGGAGGCTGCGGTGATGGGCGATAACGCCGCGCGTTTCTACCGTCTTGACCTTACCCGCCAATCCCTTCCCGCACACGCCATGGCCCGCCAATGACACTTGAGACCTCCCGCCGCCTGGCGGGCAAACGCGCCCTCGTCACCGCCGCCGGCGCCGGTATCGGCCGCGCCACGGCGCTGGCTTTTGCCGCCGCGGGAGCCGACGTGCTGGCAACCGATATCGACGCTTCGGCATTGTCGTCGCTTGCAGGCTTACACCCTGGCATCCACACCCTGGTACTGGATGTCACCGATCCGGCAGCCGTCGCCGCCATCGCGACGAACCCGGTGGACGTGTTGTTCAACTGCGCGGGCTTCGTCCACGCCGGCACCATCCTGGATACCGAAGACAGCGCCTGGCGGCGCTCGTTCGCCATCAACGTGGACAGCATGTACCACCTCTGCCGCGCGGTGATCCCAGGCATGCTCGAGCGCGGCCAGGGCAGCATCGTGAACATGTCCTCGGTGGCTTCCAGCATCAAGGGCGTGCCCAACCGCTTTGCCTACGGCACCACCAAGGCCGCGGTGATCGGCCTGACCCGTTCGATCGCAGCGGACTTCGTATCCCGCGGCGTGCGCTGCAATGCCATTTGCCCGGGCACCGTGAAGACGCCTTCGCTGGGTGAACGCGTGCGTGCCCTCGGTGGTGATGAAACCGCGGCCTGGAAAAGTTTCACCGACCGCCAGCCGATGGGCCGCCTGGGCGAGCCCGGGGAAATCGCAGCGCTCGCGGTGTACCTGGCCTCCGATGAATCGTCTTTCACCACCGGCACCGTGCACGTCATCGACGGCGGCTGGTCGAACTAGGAATCTATCGATGAAACTCTTCCGACATGGCAACCCCGGGGCCGAGCGCCCGGGCCTGGTGGATGCCGATGGCGTGCTGCGCGACCTGCACGGCAAGGTCGACGACATCACAGGAGCCACGCTTTCGCCGGCATCGCTCAACCTGTTGGCGTCGATCGATCCATCCACCCTTCCCCGCCTCGATGCCGGTGTCCGCCTGGGTCCCGCCGTGGGCCAGGTGGGCAAGATGATCTGCGTGGGCATGAACTACGCCGACCACGCCGCCGAGACCGGCGCGCCGATCCCCGAACAGCCGGTGCTGTTCATGAAGGCCACCACGGCCATCATGGGCCCGAACGATGACGTGGTGATTCCGCGCGGCTCAGTGAAGACCGACTGGGAAGTGGAGCTGGGTGTGGTGATCGGCACCGTCGCGCGCGACGTGACGGTGGACGAAGCGCTCGGCCACGTCGCCGGCTTCATGGTGGTCAACGACCTCTCCGAGCGCGAGTTCCAGATGGAACACGGCGGCCAGTGGGTGAAGGGCAAGAGCTGCGACACCTTTGGTCCCTTGGGCCCCTGGCTGGTTACGACCGACGATATTCCCGATCCGCAGAACCTGGATCTGTGGCTGAGCGTCAACGAGCATCGATACCAGTCCAGCAACACCCGGAACATGGTGTTCGGCGTGGCGAAACTGGTGAGCTACATCAGCCGCTACATGACGCTGATGCCCGGCGATGTGATCAGCACCGGCACGCCGGCGGGTGTCGGCCTGGGCCTGAAACCGCCCACCTATCTCAAGCCCGGCGACGTGATGGAACTGGGCATCGAAGGCCTCGGCACGCAGCGCCAGGTGGCGCACGCCCATCGGGCGGACCGCTGACCATGGCCACGATCACCGCGCTTGAAACCGTCGACGTCCGTTTCCCCACCTCGCTGGAACTGGATGGTTCCGATGCGATGAATCCGGATCCGGATT
>NZ_DATHFX010000059.1:0-8591 GCF_035317885.1 Pinirhizobacter sp. | reverse complement strand
ACCCATCGTCCGCCTTTCAATGGCGGCCCCAGGCGCATCGGTGGCGTGGACGACACATCCACCCGCACGCCGTCCAGCAGGGCGATTTTGCCGCCCATGTCGAAATGCATGGTATGACGCAGCACGCCGGGCTGCACGCCGGCGCGCGGGCTAAGGTACACATAGATCGTGGCCTGCTTGCCCGGTTCGATCCGCAGCGGCTGGCCTTCCTTCTCGGGTTTTGCCATGCCGGCGATATCGGTTGCCGACCAGTGGGCGAGGGGCGCATCCGAGCCGTCTGCCTTAACGTCCAGATCGAGCGCAGTCAGCAGGCCGGTGTCGCCGTAGTAATTGGTGACGTGGATTTCATACACCAGGTGCTGCAAGCCATCGGTGCCCGTCACCAGTGTCGGGCTGAATGGCACGCGTGCCTCAACGGGTGCCTGCACCACGGCGGGTGCGGGTTTCGTAGCGCCAGCGGCAAAGCACGCCGGGCTCAACACGATCACCAGGTACGCGGCTTTCGCCGTCCATTTGCACGACATGCAACCCCCTTTGTCCAGCGCGCCTGCCGGTTGGCCGGGCGTCTACTGATGGTGAGTGTCGCATGGGCATGGATGCCAGGGCATGCGCTGGCACGATGGCATGGATCGGCTCTTCAGGCCTGGTCGTGGCTGTAGACGATGAAGCCGTGGAATTTGGCGACCTTGTCGTAAAGCTGCCGGGCGTCGGTGTTGTTGTCCTGCGTCTGCCAGTAGACACGCGATATACCTGCATCGGCGGCGCGATGGTACACGCCGCGGATCAACGCACGCGCCACGCCCCTGCCACGCGCCGCAGGTACAGTGAACAGGTCCTGCAGGTAGCACACCAGCGCCAGGCGCGTGGTGCTGCGATGAAAGAGGTAGTGGGTGAGCCCGACCAGGCTGCCTTCGGCTTCGGCCACCAGCGCGAACACCGGTTCGTCTTCGTCGAAGAACCGATTCCAGGTAGCCTCGGTGATGGCGTCGGGCAGGGCAGTGGCAGCGGCACGTCCGTAGAACGCGTTATAGCCGTCCCATAGCGGGCGCCAGCGTGCTTCGTCGGCACGCTCCACGGGACGCACCTTGATGCCGCTTGCAACAGGGGTATCGGCCACGAGGGCGCTCCGGGATGGACGGTAGGCCGATGATTGAGCCCTTCGGTCGAACCGGCAATAGCCAGTTCGTCACGTTCAGGCCATGCCACCGCCACGGGCGGGGTATCAGTTCCGGGGAGTGGCGCGGCGGCGTCCGCGCGAGACGAACCGGCGCGAACGGGCGGTGGCGAGGGGCTTGTAGACGCGGAAGGACGTGGGGCGGGGTGCCGGGCTGGTCTTTTCGGTCATCATGGGCGTGGACTCCCTGGGGCGTGCGGAGGGCGTCGATCACGCCCCTCGTCCACTATGTCGGGAGGTCGGCGGAATTCTTTAATGGCAGGCGGCAGGGAAGCGGTAGGGGTCAGAGTCATCACTCTGACCCCGGTGGCCCCGCTGGCGATCAGGCGGGATCGGCGGGGTCGCGGTCGGGTTCGTGTTCGACCGGATCAGGCGATGTGCCGCGGTGGGGATGTGGGGGCCCCTGGTCGGGCTCGATGGGAATGTCCGGTTCGCGGTGCATGGCAACCCTCCCCAGGGCGGTTAGACCCGGGATTTTTCCAGTCATGTAGGTGAAAGGAATGCCATGGCATCGTGAGGGCGTCCTCGACGTTCAGCAGGCCGCTTTGCTAGGATGCACAGGCACATGCAGGAATTTACGATGATATCCAGCCTACCACTGCTGATCGTTGAGCCCGACAGCCGTGTCGCCGAAGGCGCAAGTCTGGCGCTGGAAGGCGAGGGCTACCGCGTGGTGACGGTGCAACGCAGCGGCCAGGCCCGTCTGTTGTTCAATGCGATGCCGCAGCTCGCCGTGCTGGTTACCCATTGCGACCACCTCGTTGACGACGACGAAGATGGCTTCCTGCAGTGGGCCGCTGCCCAGCGCCCGGATCTGGCCATCGTGGCACTGTGCACCCACGATAACGGCGAGATGGAATTGCCCGATGCGTGCATTCGATTGGCTAAGCCCTTCGATCGCGACCAGCTGTTGCAGGCGGTGGCCGAAGCCCGCCTTTGCGCGTTCAATCGCAAGACGGCCCGCGAAGGTTCCGACCAGGACGCTGCCTGAACACGCGTCCGCGCCTGTCGCCGTGAACAATGGAAGGCCGCCCTCGGGCGGCCTTCCTCGTAGTGCCGCGGCTTCCAGCGGAGCGGCGGGGGGAATTAATGCCGATCGGCGTCCCGGATGGCGTCGTTCTGTTTGCCGACTTCCTTCTGGATCTTGCCGGCATTCTTCTCGATGTTGCCGGCGGCCTGCTTTCCGACATTGCCGGTGACCTTGCCGATGCCTTCCTTGATGGCGCCCTTGACTTCGTGCTTCGTACCTTCAACGCGATTCTTGTCCATCGTTTCCTCCGTACCTGCGCGGCGCGGCAGGCTTGGGTCTACGTTAGGCCGCCACCGTTCAGGCTAGGGTGAATTTCCAGGGCAACGTAGCTTGCACTTTCATCACGAACTTGAACGTGAGCCACCGCGCGACCCGGTCGTAACGCTGCCGCGACGGGATGCCGCCTAGCGTCGCGGTGCGGCCCCATCTTTTGTCCGCGCCGGAGTCTCATGAATTCACAGCGCACCGTCCTGTACGTTCCCTACAACGCGTCGGCGCACGGCCAATGGACGCTCCGCCGCGGATCGACCCTGGTGGGGGTCTATGCCACGCGTGCCGACGCCATGCGCCAGGCCTTGCAGATGGCCGGTGCCATCCGCAGCCAGAAAGGAGTGGACGTGGAACTGCGCGTGGAAGATGAAAGCGGCGTGTGGGCGACGGTGGACCAGGCGCCTGCCATCGACCCTTCCTGACGCCGAAAAAGTGTAGGTACGCGCCTACATACAAGTCTAGGCAATCAATGTTCTGCTATATGCGCGCCGGTCATCGGTCCGTCTGAGCAATGGACAGGTGGCCGGGGCATCTAGCCTTACCCCCTTAGCCGTCGTCGCCCCCGTGCGACGGCGGCATTTTTATGGCCTGAAGGCTTTAGTCGCAGCTGGTGAGACTGCGCTGCCTTACACATGCGCTGTCATCCAAGGGGCGGGGCCGCATGTCGAATTACTTAAGTACAGCCGCGGCCCGCGCCGACAGTGAAATCGTGCCCCGGCAGGCCGACGGCCAGCTTCTGGCCAGCCGGCTGCGCGATAAATACCGTGACCGGGTCACTGGCAGCTTGCTGGTGCAAGGCCGTCCTGGCGATTACGTCCCTTTTCCCGATGACCTGCCCGAAGCGGTGGCCAACGCCTTGCGCGCACGCGGCATGGCACGGATGTACCGCCACCAGGCCGATGCCTGGCGGGCCACGCAGGAAGGAAAGCACGTGGTGATCGCCACGCCCACGGCGTCGGGCAAGACGCTCTGCTACACAGCGCCGGTGCTGGCCGCGGCCCTTGCCGCCGGGAAGAAGGCGCTGTACCTGTTCCCCACCAAGGCGCTGGCGCAGGACCAGGTGTCGGAATTGCTGGAGATCAACCGTGCCGGGGAGCTGGGCGTGAAAGCGTTCACCTTCGACGGCGATACGCCGGGCGACGCGCGGCAGGCGATCCGCCTGCACGGGGATATCGTGGTTAGCAACCCGGACATGGTCCACCAGGGCATCCTGCCGCATCACACCAAGTGGGCGCAGTTTTTCGAGAACCTCCGCTACGTAGTGATCGACGAAATACACAGCTACCGCGGCGTATTCGGCTCGCACCTGGCCAACGTGATCCGGCGCCTGAAGCGCATCTGCGCGTTCTACGGGGTGCGGCCGCAATTCATCCTTTGCTCGGCGACGATCGGCAACGCCGCCGAGCATGCCCGCGCGCTGATCGAGGAAGATGTGTTCGCGGTGAACGAAAGCGGCGCCCCCACGGGCGATCGACACATACTGTTGTGGAACCCGCCGGTGATCAACCCGGACCTCGGCCTGCGCGCCTCGGCGCGGTCGCAATCGAACCTGATCGCCCGCATCGCCATCAAGGCACGGTTGAAGACGCTGGTGTTCGCGCAGTCGCGGTTGATGGTGGAGGTGCTCACCAAATACCTGAAAGACGTTTTCGACCATGACACGCGCAAGACGCCACGCATCCGCGCCTATCGCGGCGGCTACCTGCCCACCGAGCGGCGTGAAGTGGAGAAACAGATGCGCGCCGGTACCGTGGACGGCATCGTTTCAACTTCCGCGCTGGAACTGGGCGTGGATATCGGCAGCCTCGATGCGGTGATCCTGAATGGTTATCCGGGATCCATCGCCGCTACCTGGCAACGCTTCGGCCGCGCGGGGCGCCGGCAGCGGCCGTCGATCGGCGTACTGGTGGCAAGTTCAACGCCGATCGACCAGTACCTGATGCGCCACCCGGAATTCTTCATCGAAGCCACGCCTGAACATGCGCGCATTCATCCGGACCAGATGCTGATCCTGCTCGACCACATCCGTTGCGCCGCCTTCGAACTTACTTTTACCAGCGGCGAGCGCTTTGGACCGATCGACGCCGAGCCTTATCTTGAGGTGCTGGCCGAAAGCGAAGTGGTGCACCAGGAAGGTAATCGCTGGGAATGGATCGCCGACAGCTATCCCGCCAATGCAGTGAGCCTGCGTTCGGTGGCGGACGGCAACTTCGTGGTCGTGGACCGCACCGACGGACGCCAGGTGATCATTGCGGAGGTTGATTATTCCGCCGCGGCTCTCACCCTGTATGAAGGCGCCATCCATATGGTGCAGTCGGTGCCCTACCAGGTGGAGCGGCTGGACTGGGAAGGACGCAAGGCCTATTGCACGCGCACGCATGTGGATTACTACACCGACGCCATCGACTACACCAAGCTCAAGGAACTGGAGCGCTTCGATGGCGCGAACGCAGGGCAGGGCACTTGCCATCATGGCGAGGTGCACGTGGTACGGCGCGTGGCCGGCTACAAGAAGATCCGTTACTACACGCACGAGAATATCGGCTACGGCCCGGTAGCGCTGCCCGACCAGGAATTGCATACCACCGCGGTGTGGTGGCAGTTGCCCCAAGCCGTGCTCGACACCGCGTTCGCCTCGCGCCAGGCGGCCCTGGATGGTTTCCTGGGAGCCGGCTACTCGCTGCACACCTCGGCCATCGTGGCGGTGATGGCCGAGGGCCGCGACCTGCAGCGTGCCGTGGGCGGTGGCGACGGCGGATGGTCGGCGCAGGTGGATAACTCAGGTCGCGGGCAGTTGCGCGGGGACGATGGCAGCCTGGCCGTACCCGACGCCTTCGACCGCTTCGTGCCCACGGTTTATCTTTACGACAATTTCCCGGGTGGCGTGGGGCTGTCCGAGCCATTGTTCGGGCGCTCAGCCGAGCTGCTGCGCATGGCTTTGCAGAACGTGGAACGTTGCCCATGCAAGGCAGGTTGCCCGGCCTGTGTGGGGCCTGTGTTGGCGGCGGAGGAGAAGCACGAGGAAACGCCGAAGATGCTCGCCCTGCGCGTGCTGGGCCTGATGGTCGTTCCCGCATGAGTGAACTGGCCCTGCGCCTGGCGCGGCTGCGCGATCAGGCGGGTTTGCCGCAGGCAAGGCCTTCATCGTCGTTACCGGCGCCAATGTCGGCTCCGAGCCCGATGGCACTGCCTTCATCAAGCAGTAACGCGCCTGTCGATCATTCTTTGCGCGAGAGCCTGCGACGCCTCGCAGGCCTGCGCGATCGCGCCATCGGGCGGGTCGAGCGTGGTTCGCGCGATGTCCCCGGCGATGAGATCGCCCCGGGCCTGCGTTACCTGGAACGGCGCCACGCGGCAACGACGGTACCTGAGGACTTCGACCTGCAATTCGCCCGCATGGATGCCGCGCGGCGCGACGACGTGCTCGCCTTCGACACCGAGACGACGGGGTTGGCTGGCGGCACGGGCACACGTGCATTCATGATCGGCGCGGCCCATTGGCAGGGCGATGAGTTGTGCGTGCGGCAGCTGTACCTCACCGCGATGTCGGGGGAGGCGGCGATGCTGGATACGTTTGCCCAATGGATCCAGCCGCGCACGGTGTTGTTGAGCTACAACGGAAAATCCTACGATGCGCCGTTGCTGGCCACGCGTTACCGCCTGGCGCGGATGGCCAACCCGCTGTCGGGCCTGCTGCATGTGGATATGCTGCACCCGATGCGCCGGCGCTACCGGCATGTGTGGGAGAACTGCCGCCTGGCCACGGCCGAACGCAAGCTGCTGGAGGTGCTGCGCGAAGACGACCTGCCCGGCGCTGAAGCACCCCGCGCATGGTTGTCGTACCTGCGCGGCGGCGCGTCGACCAACCTTAAGCGCGTGGCCGAGCACAACCGTCAGGATCTGCTGAGCCTGGCGGGCCTCTTGGTGACCGCCCATGGGTGGAGCGGGGAACACGGCCTTCACGCCGGCGGCGGCACGATGCCAGTGCCACAGGAGTCAAGCCATGGCCGAGCGCGAAAAACCCAAACGTAATTCCGGTTACGAGGAAACCAACCCCAGGCCACGTCCCGCCGACGGCAGCAAGGTACCGGGGACGGGTAGTCCCCAGGAGCACCAGAACATGCCGAAGGACAAGCCGGGCAAGCGCTGAGCGCTTGCCCGTGTGCCTTTAGGCTGCTACCTGCAGAGGCAAGGCCTGCACCACGGCGCGGGCGCGCTCGATGGTGGCCTGCTTGTGGTTGTCATCGCCCATGGCCAGGCCTTCGGCGCGGACGAATTCCACTTCTTCGACGCCAAGGAAGCCGAATAGCGCACGCAGGTACGGCTCCTGGAAATCCATCGCCGCCGCCGGGGCTTCGGCACCGTAGGCACCGCCGCGCGAGGACACCACGATCACCCGCTTGCCACCGGCCAGGCCTTCAGGGCCATTGGCGGTGTAGCGGAAGCTCACGCCTGCCACGGTGATGCGGTCGATCCAGGCCTTCAGCTGGCTGGGGATGGAGAAGTTGTACATCGGCGCACCGATCACCACGATGTCGGCGGCAAGGAATTCATCCACCAAAGCCTTGTTCTGCACGGCTTCGGGATGGGCCGGGTCGGCGACGGGGCTCCAGTGGTCCAGGCCCAGGACGGCGAGGTCGCGGTAGGTGACTTCCAGGTTGGAATAGGCATCGCGGAACCGGCCCACTACCGACTGGGTCAGTTCACGTGAGACCGAATAAGCGCCAAGGGCGCTGGCGTCGATGTGGAGCAGTTTCATGGCTTGATCCTCGTTCGGGTTGCGGCGGAAGCGCCGCGACTGCAAACAAGGGTAAGTCCGCGACAATCATTCGATAAGCTGGCAGAATCGGGACTAATCGTTCACGCCGGGAAACGACATGGTCTCGATGGGTGGGGCGCTCCAGGACCTCAACGATTTGTATTTTTTCGCTGCCGTCGTCGAACAGGGCGGCTTTTCGGCCGCCGGGCGGGCCCTGGGCGTGCCCAAGTCGCGCCTGTCCAAGCGCATCGCCCAGCTTGAAGAGCGCCTTGGCGTGCGGTTGCTCCAGCGCACCACGCGCCGGTTCGTGGTGACGGAAGTGGGCGAGCGGTTCTATGGCCATTGCCGCGCGGTGCTCGAAGAAGCCCAGGCCGCGCAGGACGCCGTGGATGAACTGCGCACCGAGCCCCGCGGCACGGTGCGGGTGAGTTGCCCGGTCTCCCTGGTGCAGTCGCTGCTTGGACCGATCCTGCCGGAGTTCCTGGCCATGTACCCGAAGGTGCAGGTGCGTTTGCTGTCCAGCAACCGGCGCGTGGACATCATCGGCGAGAGCTTCGACGTGGCGATCCGCGTGCGCGACAAGCTCGATACCGACGCCACGATGGTGCTGCGCAGCTTCGGCGGGTCGCGTGCGCTGATGGTGGCTTCGCCAGGGTTCCTGGCCAGGGCCGGCCGGCCGTCCAAACCTGCGGACCTGGCAGGTTTTGATGCCCTGTCGATGTCCGAGCACGATGGCGCGCAGGTGTGGGACCTGGTCGATGCCGGTGGCAGGCGCGAGTCGGTGGAAGTGCAGCCGCGCCTGGTCACCGGCGATTTTAACGCGCTGCTCGATGCCGCGCTGCAGGGCACCGGCATCGCCCTGCTGCCGGAGGAGTTCTGCGGCGAAGGCATTGCCAGCGGCAAGCTGGAATGGGTGCTTCCGGATTGGACCACCGCCGAGGGCATCCTGCACTTTCTGTATCCCAGCCGCCGCGGCCTGCTTCCCGCCGTCCGCGCCTTCGTCGACTTCCTGGCCGAACGCCTGCCGCCGGCGCGCGCGGCGCGCCTTGAAAAGTGCAAGGAAGCGGGCCGTGCTACGATGCCCGTTTAGCCGTCCAAACCGAAACTGTAGGTGAGCATGCAGATCGAGACCAAACTGCCGAAGGTCGGCACCACCATCTTCAGTGTGATGAGCCAGCTGGCGGTGGAGCACAAGGCGGTGAACCTGGGACAGGGTTTCCCCGATTTCGAAACACCCGAACCCTTGCGCGAAGCCTTGACCCGAGCGATGTCCGCGGGCCACAACCAATACGCGCCGGGCATTGGCCTGGGGGCGCTGCGCGAGCAGATCGCCATCAAGACCGAGCGCCTCTACGGCC
>NZ_DATHFX010000058.1:0-5411 GCF_035317885.1 Pinirhizobacter sp. | reverse complement strand
TGACGGCAGCCCCCAGGGCGTTGCCCGGGGCGGCCCAGGTAGCGCGCAGGCGGGCGGTCTCAAGGTCCGTTGCCCCGCGCTTGGCAACCAGGCGGGAAAGGCGCTCGTCGTCCACCAGGCCCAGGGCGTGACCGGTTTCGGTAAGGCGCAGATCCGCGTTGTCCTCGCGCAGGTGCAGGCGGTATTCCGCCCGCGAGGTAAACATGCGGTAGGGCTCGATGGTGCCGTTGGTGGTGAGGTCGTCGATCAGCACGCCGATATAGGCCTCGTCGCGCCGCGGGAACCATGGAGCCTGGCCGCGTGCCTGGCGGGCAGCGTTCAGCCCTGCCACCAGGCCCTGCGCGCCGGCTTCCTCGTATCCGGTGGTGCCGTTGATCTGGCCGGCGAAGAACAGGCCGCCGATCGCACGGGTTTCCAGCCACGGGTTCAGGTTTCGCGGGTCGAAGTAGTCGTATTCGATGGCATAGCCCGGCCGCGTGATGTGCGCGTTCTCGAAACCGCGGATCGAACGCACCAGTTCAAGCTGCACGTCGAAGGGCAGCGAGGTGGAGATGCCGTTGGGATAGACCTCGAAGGTGTCCAGCCCCTCGGGCTCGACGAATACCTGGTGCGAGGATTTCTCCGCGAAGCGGACCACCTTGTCTTCGATGGAAGGGCAATAGCGCGGTCCGATGCCCTCGATCTGGCCGCTGTACAGCGGCGAGCGATCCAGCGCGCCGCGGATGATCTCATGCGTTCGTTCGCTGGTATGGGTGATCCAGCAGCTCACCTGGCGCGGGTGTTCGCCACGCGTACCCATGAAGGAGAACACCGGCGCGGGGATGTCGCCGGGTTGTTCGTCCATCACCGAAGTGTCGATGCTGCGCAGGTCGATGCGCGGCGGAGTGCCAGTCTTCAGGCGATCGACACCCAGTGACAGTTCGCGCAGGCGGCTTGCCAGGGTGGCCGCCGGCGGATCGCCGGCACGGCCGCCGGCATACTGCGCCGGGCCGATGTGGATCTTGCCGGCCAGGAACGTGCCTGCCGTAAGCACGACGGTCGCCGCGTGGAAGTCCAGGCCCATCTGCGTGCGTACCCCGACAACGCGGTCGCCTTCGAGCAGGAGGTCGTCGACGGCCTGCTGGAAGAGTTCGAGGTCCGGCTGCGTTTCGACCATCCGGCGGATGGCGGACTTGTAGAGCGAGCGGTCGGCCTGGCAGCGCGTGGCGCGTACGGCGGGGCCCTTGGAGGCATTGAGCGTGCGCCACTGGATGCCCGCGCGGTCGGCCGCATGCGCCATCGCCCCGCCCAGGGCATCGATCTCGCGTACCAGGTGGCCTTTGCCGATGCCGCCGATGGCCGGGTTGCAGCTCATCTGGCCGATGGTCTCGATGTTGTGCGAAAGCAGCAATGTGCGCGCACCGCAACGCGCGGCCGCCAGGGCCGCCTCGGTACCGGCGTGACCGCCGCCGACGACGATCACGTCGTAGCGGGTGGGATGGGTGAGCGACATGGCGAAAGGTGACGCGTAAGGGCAGGAGGTGCCTATTTTAACCCGTGTGGCGCCCGTGAACGGCAACCGGGGCAGGACGACACGATCAGGCGCGCATTGGGGGTCAGAGTAAGTACTCTGACCCCGCCCCCCACTTAACAAATGCCTTCCTGGCATGGCTGATGCATAAAATCCGGGGCACTTCCCCCGGGCAGATGCTGCGCACGATGCGCGCTGAGGTCAGGCGACAGGGGCCGGACCGCGTGCCGGGGAGGGTAGCAAGCTGGAAAAGGAGGATCTGGCGCCCGGCGGTCTCAGGAACAGGGGGAATCCAGGATGACCGTGTGCCGGGCGCCAGAAACCGTTAAAGGCTGGCATCAAAAGAACCGCACTTGCTGCGGTTTTTTGTTACCCCGAATATTTACGCCGATCGAATGAACGGCGTGTGACTTTTTCGTTGTTGATATGCCGGTAAGTGGCATCTCGTGACGCAGTACGTCAGGTTTTTGTCTATGTCGGAGATAGTGTGATGGAGATCACACTTGTGGCATGACCCATGCATCGTCCTACGTACCAAGCACCTCGGGAGGAGAATTGCCATGGGATCTCATGAACTGGAACCTGTCTACAGGCACCACGATCTGCTGATCGAACTAGGTCGTCTGGAAATGGCGATGGAGCACCTGGAAGGCCGCGACCAGGAAAAACGTGCCGCGGTGGCACCCCGCCTGGAACAGCGTATTGTCCGCGTGCGTCAGGAAATCTCACAGCTGGCTGCCTGATCCGCTCGTGTGCGATAACGAGGAGCGCCCCGCCACGCGGGGCGTTTTGTTGTTCAGCCCCCGACGACGCGATTCAGGATGTCGGCGAGGTCCCGTGACAGTCCTTCGTGGGCCTGCATGCGGTTCACCACTGCGCGAGCCAGTTCACGTTGCGGTTCCACCAGGCGCGCCCAGCCGTTGAAGGCGGTGCCCAGCCTCGCGCTCACCTGCGGATTGAGCGCATCGATCTGCAACAGGCGATCGGCGAACCAGCCGTAGGCAGCACCATTGGCGCGATGGAAGCCGGTTGGATTGGAGCGCGCGAAGGCGCCCATCAGCGACTGCACCCGATTGGGGTTCTTGAGGTTGAACGCGGGATCAGCTTCCAGGCGCTGCACGCGGCCAAGCGTCCCTTCGCCCGGCAGGGACGCTTGCAACATGAACCACTTGTCCAGGGCCAGGGGATTGCCGTCGTAGCGCGCGCGGTAGTGTGCAAGGCAGCTGGCGGCGGCCGATTCATCCGTACGCGCCAGGGTGGCCAGGGCCGCGAGTCGGTCCGTCATGCCCGGGGCGCTCTCGTACTGCCTGGCGGCGAGCGTGGCGGCCCTGGCCGGTTCCAATGTAGCGAGGAGGTCGAGCACGCGGCGCTGCAGGCGCCGCCTGGCTTGCGCGGTTGCATCGAGATCTGCGGTGGCACGGGCGAACAGGGTTGCATAGCGCGCTGCCAGCGTGCCTGCGCCCACTCGCTTGGCAAGCCTCGACAGCAACTGCTGGCGAGCCCCGTGCACGGCCGCCGGATCGTGCCGCGGCTGGCGGTCGGCAAGCTCGATCTCTCCAGGAGGCGTGAGCAATTCGGCCAGCAGGGCATCGTCCATCGACGGATCGGCGAAGATCGACGCGATCGAGGCCGTCCAGGCATCGGCAGCACCGTGGGCGTCCTGGCCCGAAAGGCAGGCGTCGAACGCCATCGCGGCCAGCTGCTGCCCGGCCTCCCAGCGATTGAAGCCGTCTACGTCGTGGCGAAGGAGCAGCGCAAGTTCGGTGGGTGCGTAGTTGTACTCCAGCATCACCGGTGCTGAGAAACCACGCAGCAGGGAGGGCACGACGTCCTCGCCGATGTCCTCGAAGACGAAGTCGCGCTCAGCGTGGCTGAGTACGATCACGCGTTCGTCGGCCGCGGCCTGGCGCGACTCGCCCTGCATGCGCAATGGCAGCATGCGGCCGTCGCTGGCGAACAGGGCCAGCTTTACCGGGATCGGCAGCGCCTGCTTGGCATCCTGGCCTGGCGTGGACGGGGTTTCCTGGGACAGGTGCAGCGTATAGCGGCGCTGGCCGGGATCGAATGAGCCGCGGCCGCGCAGGCGCGGTGTACCGGCTTGCGCGTACCAGGCCAGGTAAGGCGTGAGATCTACCCCGTTGGCATCGCCCAGGGCGGCGAGGAAATCCTCGATGGTCGCGGCTTCGCCGTCGTGGCGTTCGAAGTAGGCGTCCATGCCGCGGCGGAAACCCGTCCGCCCCAGCGAGCCTGCGATCATGCGCACCAGCTCGGAACCTTTCTCGTACACCGTGGCCGTATAGAAATTATTGATCTCGCGGTATTCGGCCGGACGTACAGGGTGCGACAGGGGGCCGGCGTCTTCAGGAAACTGCGCGCGCCGCAGCAGGGCGACGTCTTCGATGCGCTTGAGCGCCGCGGAGTTCATGTCGGCGGAAAAACTCTGCTCGCGGTACACGGTAAGCCCTTCCTTGAGGCTCAACTGGAACCAGTCGCGGCAGGTCACGCGGTTGCCGCTCCAGTTGTGGAAGTATTCGTGAGCCACCACGGCTTCCACGTGCAGGTATTCATCGTCCGTGCTGCTGTCAGGGTCGGCCAGCAGGTATTTCGCGTTGAAGATGTTCAGGCCCTTGTTTTCCATCGCACCCATGTTGAAGTCGTGGGTGGCGACCACGTGGAAGGCATCCAGGTCGTAGTTGCGCCCGTAGGTTTTCTCATCCCACCGCATCGAGCGCACGAGGGCGTCCATGGCGTAGTGGCAGCGACCGATCACATCGGCCTCGGCCCAGATGTGGATCTGCACGGCGCGGCCGTTGGCGGTGACGTAGTCGTGGCTGATCCGCTCCAGGTGCCCGGCCACCAGCGCGAAAAGATAGCTGGGCTTGGGATGCGGATCGACAAAGCGTGCCCAGTGGCGGCCATCGGCAAGTTCGCCGCTGCCGTCGGGGTTGCCGCCGGCCAGCAAAATCGGAAAGCGCCTGGCATCGGCGCTCAGGGTGACGGTATAGCGCGCCAGCACGTCGGGCCGGTCGGGGAAATAGGTGATGTGGCGGAAACCCTGGGCTTCGCACTGCGTAAGCAGGAAGCCGGCCTCGCGGCTGCCGGAGAGGTACAGGCCCTCCAGCGCGGTATTGGTCGATGGTTTGATGCGGACGCGGGTGGTCAGCACGAACTGGTCGGGTACCTCATGCATGACCAGGCCACGCTCGCCCGCCGTGTAGCGCGTGGGCGCCACGGCATGGCCGTCGATGAGTACTTCAAGCAGTTCCAGGTCTTCCCCGTCGAGCTCCAGCGGGGCGCCGGGGTCGCCGTCGCGGCTGAGGTCGAGCCTGGCGACGACCTCCGTTTCATCGATCCCTAGGGAAAAGTCGAGCTCCACGTGGGCCACCCGCCAGGTGGGTCGCGTGTATTCGGCCAGCCGCACGGCGGGGGCGGCACTGTCGTTGCGTGCTTTCATGTCGGGTGGGTCGCGCCAAGGCTGAACCGGCAGGCTAACATGCGGCTTTTCGGCTTGGCAGGACCATTCGATGAACCGATTCAGCATCACCCGGGCCTTCATGGGGGGATTTCCCCTGGTCGTGCTTACCGACAATGAGCGAGGGCTGGTGCTGCGCGTGGCCGAACGCGGGGCCACGGTGGTCGGTATCGAAGTGCCCCTGGCTAGCGGGAGCTTCCAGGTGGCCGACGGTTTCCGCGACGAGGCGGAGCTGGCCGCCGGCAAGAGCGCGCGTTTCGCCATCATGGCTCCGTTCGCCAACCGCATCGAGGACGGCCGGTACCGATTCGATGGCGCCGGATACGACATGCAACCCGGGATCACCGTCGACCGGGGTGTGCGCCACGGGTTCCTGCGCACGGCCGATTTCGACGTGGTCGATGAATTCCTTGGCGAGGACAGCGTCTC
>NZ_DATHFX010000057.1:0-9436 GCF_035317885.1 Pinirhizobacter sp. | reverse complement strand
AATAGCGCATGCATTTCACCAAACATGTCGCTGCCGAACGCGGTGTCCAGATCGATGCCAAGCGCTGGGGTCAGGCCATGATCGATCGCCTGCTGATAAGCAAAACGCTCATCGTCAAAACCAAACAGCGCATCCGAGCGCGGATTGACGGTGACGTTCACGCCGGCATCCGCAAACAGCTTCCATGTTTCTTCCGGAACACGCGTGCAGTGGTTGAAGATGTTGTGGGGACCCAGCACACCGGGTTTGGCGAAGTCGGGGCCCAGCTTGGCGAGGTCGCCGAGGAACTCGGTAAGGATGTGCATATCCAGCTCGCGGGCAACCTTCCACCAGTCCAGGTTGAGCTGGCCGAACAGCCCCACGCGAACGAGCGAGCCGCCATGGTTCCAGTTGTCGGCAAGACGCTTCAGGTCCGACGGCAGATGCGCGGTCGACGCCTGCTTGTCCATGGGGGCACCGACCATGTGCAGCGCACGAATACCGGTGTCTTCCAGTGCGTCCAACGCCGCATCGGTGTGCCCGGGGCTGCGGGATGAATGGCACGCATCGATGATCGTAGTAATGCCTGCGTCCAGTGAGGCGACGGCCGTCAGCTTCGTGCTGGTGTACATATCCATGGACCGGTAGTGCTGGCCCAATTTCTCGGCGACGACGTCGATATAGGCGAAGAGATCGTCGACGTTGGGCATCATGCGGCGCATCGCCCCGAGCCACATATGGTGGTGGGCGTCGATCAGACCCGGCATGACGATGCTGCCGGACGCATCGATCACGGTCGCTTCGCCGACCTGGAGATTCGGACCAACGGCCACGATACGGTCACCCTCGACCAGGACGTCGCCAACGGCCAGGTCAGGTACTTTGGCGTCCATCGTCACGACGGTGCCGCCCTTGAACAGGAACTTACGATTCGAGTGAGACATGGGAGGGCTCCTTGGGTAGGTGTGACGAGAAGATAGGCGCCGGGCGAATTTTGATTAAGATGGGGGAGTTCATAACTTCTTTGCTAAAAAGCAAAAGTGGGGCTGTCCCATGGGATTCGATGGCAGGCTGCTTTCAGGCATGAGCGTGCTGGCCACGGTCGTTGAGACCGGCAGCTTCACGCGGGCGGGCGAGGTGTTGGGGTTGTCGGCGTCAGGGGTGAGTCGAGCCGTTTCGCGGCTGGAGGAGCGCCTCGGTATCCGCCTGCTGCATCGGACCACCCGGGCACTGCGTCTTACGGACGAGGGCACTCGGCTCTACGAGCGTGCGGTACCTCATTTATCGGGGATTGAGGACGCTGCCAACGCGGTATCGGGGGCGGCCGAAACGGTTCGGGGCATCTTGCGGGTGAGTCTTAATCCGATCTTTGCCCGAAACGTCCTGGCGCCACGGTTGCCCGAGTTCACCGAGCGCTACCCCGATCTGAATCTGGTCTGCGTGCTGTTACCCGACGCCGGGGACCTGGTTGCCGAGGGGATCGACGTGGCTGTGCGATTTGGGCCACAACCGCCTTCCAGCATGACATCGCGCCGGCTGCTGGAAACTCGCGTGCTCACCGTGGCGTCCCCGTCCTACCTCAAGAAGCATGGGCGTCCGAAGACACCGGAGAAGCTGGTCGAACACGACTGCATCCAGTACATCGACCCGCAGCGGGCCCATTGCTTCGAGTGGGAATTTCGTCGCGGCAAGGAAGTCCGTCCGATCGAGACAACGGGCCATGTGACGCTCACGGACGTGGACACGATGGTGGCCGCTTGCGTGGCGGGCGCCGGCATCGCACAGGTGTTGGCGCTCGGCGTCGAGTCGTTGCTTGCCACTGGCGCCTTGGTGGAACTGTTCCCCGAGTGGCCGGATGAGACCTTTCCGCTTTATGCCATCCGCCCTTCGCGTCGTTTGCCGCCCGCGGCCGTGGAGGCCTTTCTCGACTTCTGCCACACCATCTGCGAAGGGTACCGCCCGGGTGCCGTCACGCCACCGACCCCTTAAGCCAGCTCTCCTCGAGGGAAGGTTTTATCGGCGATCGTGGCGGCAAACAGAAGCGCGCAAAGTAGCGCCATCAATAGGGCCAAGCTGTGCAGTCCAGCGTCAGTGGCACGCGTTCCATACACCAGGCCCAATACGGTGGAGGCGGCGATGGCCCCCACGTATTGCGATGTGCGTTGTAGCCCTGCGGCAGTTCCCATCTCCTGCGCGGGCGCCTGGACGTAGACGGCGGCCTGAATCGACGTAAAGCAAAAGCCTTGTGCAAACCCGAAGAACGAGACGGCAACCGCCAAAAGCCATACCGAGCTTGCAGAATGAACCCATGTCATGACGAGGGAGCCAGTGAGCATGGCGCCGATGCCAAAAAGCATAGGCGCGCGGATACCCTTTGTGCGGGCACCAAGAATGGCGCACACGCCCGCAATGATTGACATAGGCAAAGTCACCAGCCCCGCTTGCGTACTGCTGAACCCCGGGCCGCTCTCCAGCCATTGTGCAAACCCATAGAGCACGGAATACACCATCATGCTCATGGCTGCATTTCGGATGTAGGTAGCAGACAGGGGTTTATTGGCGACTAACATCCGCACGTCAATGAAGGGGCTCTTCTTTCGTCGACTATGCGCAACGAGTACGATGAACAGGGTTGCGCTTAACGCCAGGATCCACCATTCCGGCTGCTGCAAATGCATGAGAAAAATCATGAGGCTGAGCAGGGCACCCGTAAACATCATAATGCCGAGCCAATCGACCTCCGACCACGCATTCGACGTTCGATGAATGGGAGCATCAGCTGGCAACCAGGCAAGTGTCATAGCTAGTGCGAGGCCTGCCAGCGGGATATTGACGGCAAAAATAGATGGCCAGCCAGCCCAATCGGTGAGTACACCACCAAGGGTGGGGCCGATGGCTGAGATGGTGATGGACGCAAGGGTCATGATGCCCAACGCTACGCGGGGTGTACGAAACCCGCGTCGAGCAGATTCGGTCCGGAGAATCTTCATGGCGGAAGGGTAGGCGGCGGAGGTGCCTATACCCAGCAAGACGCGGGAGGCCACCAGGCTGAGCAGTGATCCGGCCCACATGCCCTGTGCACCGGCAACAGCCACCAGTAACAGGCCCACCATGTAAATGCGCCGCGCGCCATATAAGTCGGCAAGACGCCCCATCATGGGTTGCGCCACTGCGCTGGCAAGATAGAGGCCAGCAATCAGCCATCCGGCTTGAGCGACCGTCGCATGGAAATGGCCGCGGATGGGTCCCAGTGCCGTGGAAATCATGGTGGAGTTCACTGGGTTCAACGCAGCCCCCAGTGCCAGAGGGGTCAAAACTCGCGCGCCGATGCTTTCTTTCGGTGGAGAATGCTCCACCTTTTCACTGATAGTCATCGTTGTTCTATGCGCCGGCCAAACTGCGAATCAGCGCGGAAGCCTTTACGAGTATTTCCTGCTCGCCGGGACTCAGTGCCGCCATCGCTTTGTTAAGCCAGGCGCGCTTTACGGATGCGGCGATAGTGCGCGTTTCAATGCCAGCCTCCGTCAAGTTGACCAGGTATTGGCGCCCGTCAGTCGGATGCGCTTGACGGCCCACAAGGCCAAGCTCCTCGAGAAATGCGACGGTGCCGCCCATGGATTGGGGGCGGACCATCTCCGCGCGTGCCAGGTCGGCGATGGTGGAGGGGCCTTCAGTTGCCAGGCGAGCCATCACCGCTAGCTGCGTCCATGACAATTCATGAGTTGCAGATTCCGTGCGCAAGCGACGGGACAGTTGTCCGTGTGCGAGCAAGAGCTCGAGAGATGCGGCCTCGATATCAATGTTGGATTTACCCATGGCTGCATCATTGCACATTAGAAGGTAACCTTGCAAGTTATCCTTGCAAGATTACCTTCCAAGACCTACGGGGGCGGCATGACGCCACAATCAGCTGAATCCTCCGCCTTCTTGCGGCGCGAGGCCGCGCGCTCCTCGATCCAGTCATAGAGCACCGGCAGCAGAATCAGGGTCAGCAGTGTCGAAGTGATGAGTCCACCCACCACCACCGTGGCTAGCGGTCGCTGCGTCTCCGAACCCACGCCGCTGGAAAGCAGCATGGGGACCAGGCCAAGGATGGCGACGCTGGCTGTCATCATCACGGGGCGCATTCGCATGGCGGTTCCGCGGACGACCGCGTCGCGAACCGACATGCCTTTCTCACGTTGCTCGTTGAGGAAGCTCACCAGCACAATGCCGTTGAGCATGGCCACGCCGAACACCGCGATAAAGCCGATGGCTGACGGCACCGACAGGTATTGCCCCGTGATGGCAAGGGCCACGAGGCCGCCAATCGTCGCGAACGGCACGTTTGCCAGGATCAGGCCGGCGTACTTCATCGAATTGAAAGCGGTATACAGCAGGACGAAAATAAAGAAGATCGTGGCCGGTACGATCAAGGCCAATCGCCCCAGGGCGCGCTGCTGGTTCTCGAATGCGCCGCCCCATTCACTGTAGTAACCCGTGGGCAGCTTGATCTTTTGCGCGATCGCAGCATTGGCTTCTTTCACAAACCCGTCGATGTCCCGACCGCGCACATCCATCTGAATGACGGCATAGCGTTGCAGCTGCTCACGACGGATGAAGGAATAACCTTCTGCCTCGCTGACTTCGGCCACCTGGGCCAATTGCACGATCGCACCGGTGGCTGTGCGAATGGGCAGCCGTTCGATCGCCGGTAGCGAGGCTTTGTCGCTATCGTCCAGGCGCACAGCGATGTCGAAGCGACGCACGCCATCGAGCAGGGCCGATACCGGCTCGCCGCCGATGCCATTCTTGACCACGGCCAGGACGTCATCAGCATTCAGGCCATAGCGGGCCAGTGCATCGCGATCGACCTTGATACGTACCTGCGGTTTGCCGATGTTCGCCTCCAGCGCCAGATCGGCAACACCCGGCACGCCGGCCAGGACATCTTTGATCTGACCACTGAGCCGATCCAACTGGCCAAGGTCGTCACCGTAGATCTTCAACGCCAGGGTTGCGCGCACACCCGAAATCAATTCCTCGATACGCATCTGGATGGGCTGGGTGTAGCTGACCACGGCGGTGGGCAGGGCGGTTCCCAGCTCCTTCTGCATGTCTTCTTCGATGGTTTGAAGGGTTTGCCCTTTCCGCCATTGATCCTTTGGCTTGAGCGGGGTGTAGACCTCCATGTAGTTGACGTCGGCAGTCTCGCCTTTCTCGGCACGACCGATCATTGCCAGTGTGGTATCGACCTCGGGGAATTTCTTCTTGATGAGATCGGAAACCTGCCTGGAAATGTTGATCGACTCGTCCAGTGACGCCGAGGGTATCGAGGTGATGCGCCACATGATGGCCCCCTCGCGGAGGTTCGGCATGAACTCCTTGCCCAGGAAGGGGAACAAGGCGAGGCTGCCGACGAGAGCGCCCACGGCCATGCCCAGAACCACCTTGCGGCGCGCCAATGACCAGGCCAGCACCGTGGCGTAATGACGCTTCAGGAAAGCGACCAACCAGGTGTCCTTTTCTTCCTTCGGCTTAAGCACCAACGCGGCCAACACCGGAATCAAGGTCAGGGACAGAAGCAGTGAACCGGCCATGGCAAAGCTGATATTGAATGCCATGGGCTTGAACATCTTGCCTTCCAGCCCTTGCAGGCTGAAGAGCGGCAGGAAGACCACGATGATGATCATGATCGCGAAGGTGATGGGATTGGCAACTTCCTTGGCCGCTGCCAGCACTGCCGCCGTACGGTCAACGGGGCCACCGAGGGCTTTGCGCTCGGCCATGATGCGGAAGGCGTTCTCGACCATGACGACAGCGCCATCAACCATCATGCCGATGCCGATCGCCAGGCCCGCCAGGGACATCAGATTGGCCGACAGGCCGGCGTAGTCCATGCAGATGAACGCGACAAGCATGGCCAGTGGCAATGCCACGACCACGACCAGGGCGCTTCGGAACTCGCCGAGGAAAAGGAACAGGACGATCGCAACCAGGATCGAGCCTTCGATCAGGGCACGAACCGCCGTGCCCACTGCGGCATTGACGAGCTCCGTACGTTCGTAGACGGGCTTGACGACAACTTCGGGGGGCAGGGCCTGCTTGAGGGTCTCCAGCTTCGCCTTGACGGCATCCACCACGCTCTTGGCGTTTTCGTTGATGCGAGCGAGCGCCAGACCCATGACCACTTCTTTGCCATCGCGAGTCACGGCGCCTGATCGGGGGGCACCGGATTCGACGACGGTAGCTACGTCACGGACATAGATGGGCGTGCCGTCCTCGCTCTTCAGCACGATGTTGCGAAGATCGGCCACGTTCTGCACCAGGCCCAAGCCACGCACCAGATACTGTTCGCGACCAACGTCGATGAAGTTGCCGCCAACCTGCGCGTTATTTGCTTGCAGCGCCTCGATGACGTCTTTGAAGCCAAGCCCATGGGCGATCAGTTTCATCGGATCGACGCGAACCTGGTACTGCTTTTCCTGGCCACCCCAAGAGGTCACATCATCGACACCCGGCGCCGTACGCAAGATCAACCGGATCGACCAGTCCTGCAGGGTACGCAGGTCCATGTCGTTCGGCGCGTTCTTGAGCGTGTCATCGGCCCGTTCGACGGTGTACCAGAAGACCTGGCCGAGTCCTGAGGTGTTGGGGCCCATTTCCGGCTTGCCATAACCGGCAGGCAAGCGATCACCCACCTGCTGCAGGCGCTCGTTGACCAGCTGGCGAGCGAAGTAGATGTCCATGTTGTCTTCAAAGTAGACGGACACATACGACAGGCCGAACAGACTGACCGAGCGAATCTCCTGCACCTTCGGCAGCCCGGCGAGCGCTGATTCCACCGGTGTTGTCAGCAGTTGTTCGACGTCCTCGGCGGCAAGACCGGGTGCCTCGGTATAGACATTCACTTGGACAGGCGTGACGTCCGGGAATGCATCGATAGGTAATTGGCGAACGGCCTGGAAGCCAAGGAACCCGATGACCAGGAAGGCGATGAGGACGAGAACCTTGTAACGGAGCGAGAGTTCGACGAGTCGCTGCAACATCACTCTTCTCCCAACTGCGAGCGCAGGAGCCGGGCCTTGAGTGAGAACGCGCCCTTGCGAACATAGACGGTACCCACCGTCAGCCCTTCCTTCACTTCGGTCCAGCCGTCGCGTGTTGCACCGACCATGACCGGGGCGGCCTCAAACTGGTCCTTGCCCTTGACGATGAAAACGGTGGGCTGGTTCTGCAGGATCACCACGGACTCCGCAGGCACGGCGACCGTGGTCCCGCTTTGTCCGACTGTCAGCCGGGCATCGACCAGCTCGCCTGGGTGGAGCAGGTCCCTGGTGTTCTCGACCACGATGCGAACGGGCACGGTTCGCGTGCGCTCATCGATCTGATGGGACAACTGGAGAACCTTGCCGGGCACCTCGGTGCCGTGAACGAGGACGCGGACCACACCGCCGATCTTGATACGCTCGGCATCGCCCGGCGGGACTTGCGCCTGCACCCACACCGAATCCTCCTTGACGATCGTAAAGAGGGTGTGGCCTGGCTCAACGCGTTGACCTGTCAGGAAGTCATCACTGGAGATACGTCCATCAGTCGGCGCCAGAAGCTCGAAACTGCCATCGGCCTGGGCGGATCCGGACTTCAGCAAGCGGCTGATTTGACCATCGGAAAGGCCGTAGGCACGGAGCTTGGCACGTGCCTGGTCGCGGTGGACCTTCGCTTCGTAATAGCGCCGGGCCGACACCGCCTGTGGCCCAAGCGAAGCCACGCGCTGCCAATCCTGTTCGGCGACGATAAGCTCACCCTGGGTGCCAGCCACTTCGACGCTCGATAGTTTCACCAGCGCTTGACCGGCCTTGACGATGTCGCCGAGTTTGGCCTGGCGACTTATTACCTGGGCTTCGATGCGCGGCGTGACAAGGACGGTGGCATAGGCATTTGCCTTGACCTCGCCAGGTGCCCTGATCTCATCGCTTAAGGTACGGACAGTGACTTTGTCCGCCACAATGCCCGCGGCTTTCACCGAGGCGGCGTCCATGACCAACGGGTTGGTGACTGCGAAAGCCGGTGCAAGACCGGCGGCGGCAAGCGCCACGCACAGCACTGAGCGGCGGATACGTGTCGTGGTCATGGGCTTGGGTCCTTAAGATTTCCGTCCAGCCAGTCGGTAAGGCGACCAGCGGCGTTGAGATAATCGAACCAGGCCTGCCAGGTCTGGGTCTCCAGCTCGATCCCGGACAATGCGGTGTCCAGGCTCTGTTTGAGCTGCACGAGATAGTCCGAGGTGCTGATCTCACCGGCCTGCCATAGTTTTTCCAGCATGGCTGTGCGGTCCTCAAAGGCGCCGGCGCGACCCGCGTGAAAAGCCTCGCTGGCCTGACGCATAGCCACATAGCGGGCTAGCGCTTCTTGAAGAACGGCCCGCGCAAGGAACTGGCGAGAGCGCAGATCGGCGGCCGCGGCGGCGACGTCGGCGCGCGCGGCGTCGACTTCGGCACGACCAGTATTCAGTACCGGCAACGGAATCGAGACACTGACGCCAATGACGCGGTCGTTCATCTGCCCCGCACTTACCCGGCCGCCAGTGAGGCTGACCGTCGGATCGGGGATGCGATTGCGCCGCGCGACCTGCTCGCCAGCTTCAGCGCTGCTTTGCTGGGCGCGTGCTTGCACGATGGCTGGCAAATCGTCACTCGAAAGGGGAGTGACCGCCGTTGCCGGCGGCGGTGTGCGCGCAGGCAAATCAGGCATGTTGGCAAGCCGCTCGCCGGAAATGGCAAGCAGCGCGGCTTGGGCACCCGCCTGGTTGCTCGTGAGTGTTGCCTGTTGCATCTGCGCTTCGCCCAAGGCCAGGCCGGCCAGATCGCGCTCGGGACTACTGATGTCGCCGACGCCCAGACGTTTGGTGGCCAGTTCATCGAACCGGCGCATCAAAGCCACACGACGAGTCCCCAGGTCGCTTTGCCGGGCAGCCAGCATTGCCCCGGCCCAGGCTTTCAGCCAGCGGGTCGCAATGTCGCGACGAACCAGGTCATAGCCAGCCTCGGCAACCTGTAACGCGGCATCGCCCTGGGCCGCTCGAGCACGGCGCTTCCCGGAGAGATCCAGCGCAAGGCTCAAGCCCGCCGTGCGCCGATTCACGTCGGCGTTTTCCGCCTCCAGGGCGACGGACGGGTTATAGAGCGGCTGCGCCGCCGCTCGTGCCCGGGCACGGGCGGCATCGAGTTGGGCGCGCGCGGCGTCCACTTCCGGGCTGCTCAACCAGATGGATTGCATTGCCTGTTGCAAGGGCGAGCCCCCCAACACGGGGGGTGAGCCGCTTGGCGACGCGCTCGCTAGAACAGCGCACAGCAAGGAAGCAGCGCCAAGAAGCGCTGCGTAGGAACCACGCATAAATCGATCTCCTGATAACGAACACGGAACGAGCGGTCGTCAGCGACCGTCTCGTGCTGAGAGCGAAATCAGGCGATGGGTG
>NZ_DATHFX010000056.1:0-3096 GCF_035317885.1 Pinirhizobacter sp. | reverse complement strand
AAAGCCCGGTGAACCTCGCGGGCGAGGCGCGTAACCCCGGGCGCAGCATTCCGTTCGCGGTACTGGGCTCGATCGCCCTTGCCGCCATCGTCTACGTGCTGCTGCAGGTGGCCTACATCGGCGCGGTGCCGCGGGATCTGCTGGCCAAGGCCGGTTGGAACGGCATCGACTTCAGTTCGCCGTTCGCGCAGCTTGCCGTGATCGTGAACCTGCACTGGCTTGCCATGCTGCTCTACGCCGATGCATTCATCAGCCCCAGCGGTACCGGCATCACGTACACCGCCACCACCGCCCGCATGCTCTACGGCATGGAGCGTAACGGCACGCTGCCGAAGGTGCTTGGTCGCCTGCATCCGAAGTGGGGCGTGCCGCGTCCGGCGATGTGGCTGAACCTGGCGGTGTCGTTCCTGTTCCTGTTCAAGTTCCGCGGTTGGGGAACGCTGGCGGCAGTGATCTCGGTGGCGACGATCATTTCCTACCTGACCGGCCCCGTCAGCGCGATGACCCTGCGCCGCACGGCACCGGATATGGCGCGCCCGTTCCGCCTGAAGGGACTTGCCTTCGTGGCGGGGCTCGCCTTCATCTGCGCCACGGAGCTGCTGTACTGGGCACGCTGGCCGCTGACGGGCGAGATCATCCTGCTGATGGTGGTGGCCCTGCCGGTGTACCTGTACTACCAGTACAAGCAGGGCTGGCACGACTTCGGCCGGCAGCTGAAGGGCGCCTGGTGGCTGATCTTCTACCTGCCCTCGGTAGCCGCATTGTCATGGGCCGGCAGCACCACCTTCGGCGGCATGGGCTACCTGTCCTACGGCATGGACCTCATCGTGGTGGCGCTGGTGGGCCTGGTGTTCTATGTCTGGGGCGTGAAGTCCGGCTGGCGCACGCCCAGCGTGGACGAAGCCCGGGCCGAAGCCCATCACGAACCACGCGACCACGGCCCGCACGTGGTACAGCCGCGCGCCTGATCAGGCGTACAGCACGTCACCGAGCAGGGCCTGGGCGGTGATCTCAGGTCCCGCGCCCGGCCCCTGGATCACCAGCGGCTGGGCGTGGTAACGGGTTGTGGTGAGGGCGAACTGGTTGTCGGTGCCGGTGAGCCGCGCTGATGGATGGTCGCGAGGCACCTCCACCAGCCCGACACGCGCCCTGCCCCGCTGGTTCAACCGCGCCAGGTAGCGAAGCACGCAGCCACGCGCAGCCGCCCTGGCGTGCCGTTCGGCCAACGGCGCATCCAGTTCCGCGGCCCGCTGCAGGAATTGCTCCGTGGATACGCCCTGAAGCGACGCCGGCACCACGCTTTCGATTTCCACTTCATCGTGCCCCAGCGCGAAGCCCGCCGTGCGCGCGATGATCAACAGCTTGCGGGCAACATCCTCGCCGGAAAGATCCGAACGGGGGTCGGGCTCCGTATAACCCTGCCGTCGCGCCTCGTGCAGCAAGGCGGAAAACGCCTGCTTGCCGTCGTACTGGTTGAACAACCACGACAAGGAGCCGGAAAAAACCCCTTCCAGCGTGAGCAGGCTATCGCCGCACTGGCGAAGGCGCCGGAGCGTGGACAGCACGGGAAGCCCGGCGCCCACGGTGGCGGCGTCGCCATAGCGATCACCGGCACCCGCCGCTTGCAGGGCACGCCAGCTGTGCAGTTCCCCGCCGGCCGAAGCCTTGTTGGCCGTGACCACGTGGTAGCCCGCATGCAGCCAGCGGGCGTGTTGCGAAGCCTCGCGGCTGCAGGCGGTAGCGTCGACGATGACGCGACGGGACGCGCCGCTGGCGTCGAGGGTCGCCAGCAGCGCGTCGTCGTCGCGTTCGCCGCACTCGGCTGCCAGCCGCTCACGGACATGCGCCGGGGCGAGCCCGGCGGCGTCGGCATGCTGCCGACGGGAATTGGCCGCGCCCACCAGGTGCAAGCCGTGGGCCGCGGGGGTCTGCAAGAGGCGCAGCAGCGCGCTGCCAACCACGCCCGTACCCAACAATACGATGGCCTTGCGCGAAGGCCCGGGGCCCGTCGCCAACACCGCGCTCATGCACCGACCCGGCGTTTGGGCTGCTTGGCCTGCGCGCGCACCAATGCGGCATCGAGGTCGGCGATCAGGTCGTCGCCATCTTCGATGCCCACCGACAGGCGCAGCAGGCTATCGCTGATGCCGGCCGTGCGGCGGGCCTCGGGCGCCATCGATGCGTGCGTCATCGACGCCGGATGCGCAATGAGGCTTTCCACGCCGCCGAGCGACTCGGCCAGCGAGAAGTATTCAAGGCCATCGACAAAGGCGCGGATGGCCGGTTCATCGCCATCGAGTTCGAAGCTGAGCATGGCACCGAAGCCCGACTGTTGGCGCGCGGCCAGCGCATGTTGGGGATGATCGGTGAGCCCCGGGTAATACACTTTGCGCACCACCGGATGCGCATCCAGGCGCGCGGCAATCAGGCGGGCATTCTCTTCATGCGCCCGCAGCCGTACCGAAAGCGTGCGCAGGCCGCGCAAAGTAAGGTAACTGTCGAAAGGTGCGCCAGTCAGTCCATTGCAATTGCCCCACCACTTCAGCTGCTCGGCCACGGCCGGGTCGCGGGCAATCACCGCGCCGCCGACCACGTCGCTATGGCCGTTGATGTACTTGGTGGTCGAGTGAAGCACGATGTCCGCACCCAGGGTGAGCGGGCGTTGCAGGGCAGGCGAAAGGAACGTGTTGTCCACCAGTACCAGTGCACCCACCGCGTGCGCCGCCTGGGCCACGTGACGGATATCGGTGATGCGCAGCAGCGGGTTGGACGGTGTTTCCAGCCATACCAGCGCGGGCTTCGCCGCCAGGCCCTCGGCCAGCGCTTGAGGATCGGTGAGGTCGGCGAAGCGCACCTGGAAACGGCCCTTCTTGGCCCAGGCGTCGAGCAGGCGCCAGGTGCCGCCGTAGCAATCGTGGGCCGCCAGCACCGTTGCCCCGGCAGGCACGATTTCCAGCGCCAGCGCCACTGCAGCCATGCCGCTACCGGTTACCACGGCCCCCACGCCTTCTTCCAGCTCCGCCAGCGCTTCGGCCAGGAGGTCGCGGGTAGGGTTGCCGCTGCGGGAATAATCGTAGCGGCGCTTGTTGCCGAAGC
>NZ_DATHFX010000055.1:0-7236 GCF_035317885.1 Pinirhizobacter sp. | reverse complement strand
CGCGGATTCGCGGCGATCTCGGCATCGGAGGGGAAGATCGCCTTGCCCACCGGGGCAAGCCGGGCCACGGGCGTGGTCAACGCCGGCGGTGCGCGGCGGCTGCCCTGCACGCGGCCTTCATGGCGCCGGATGAATTGCTTGACGGCGCGGTCTTCGAGCGAATGAAAGCTGATCACCGCCAGGCGGCCACCGGGATGCAGGGCTTCGAGCGCGGCATCGAGGCCTTCGTCCAGCGACGAGAGCTCGGCGTTGACCTGGATGCGCAGGGCCTGGAAGGTGCGCGTGGCCGGGTTCTTGCCCGGCTCGCGGCGGCCGAGCAGCTTCGCGCAGAAAGCGGCGAGGTCGCCGGTGCGCTCGAAGGGCTCATCCTGGCGGCGGGCGACGATGGCGCGGGCGATGCGCCGGCCATGGCGCTCCTCGCCGTAGGTCCACAGCGCCTGGGCGATGTCCTCTTCGCTGGCACGGGCAAGGAACTGCGCGGCACTTTCGCCGCGGGTGGGATCCATACGCATGTCCAGGGGTGCGTCGGCCATGAAGCTGAAGCCGCGTTCGGCATCGTCGAGCTGCGGCGAGGACACACCCAGGTCCAGCAGGATGCCGTCAAGGTCGGTGGCTTCGCTCCACTGCCCGAGCGTGGCGAAATTCTCGTGGCGAATGGCCACGCGGGCATCGCCTGCGTGTTCGGCGGCGGCCGTGGCGATGGCGGTCGGGTCGCGGTCCATCAGGAACAGGCGGCCGGATTCGGAGAGACGGGAAAGGATGGCGCGGGCGTGTCCACCGCGACCAAAAGTGCCATCCAGATATCGACCGCCCGTCCGCACGGCGAGCCCCTCCAAGACTTCGTCAAGCATCACCGGGATATGCCGCAGTTCGCGCCCCGCCATCACTGCATCCCGCTCCCGTTCCACCGCCACCTCGATTGATTTCCTACAAGCGCAAATCGGCCATGTCGTCGCTGATCTCGTCTTCGCCGATGGTCTGGCGGATCTTCGCCAGGTGCGCCTGCTCGCTCCACAGTTCGAACTTGTTGCCCATGCCGAGCAGTACGGCTTTTTTTTCGATGCCTGCCGCTGCACGTTGGCTCGCCGGGAGCAGGAACCTGGCAGCGCCGTCGGGCTCCACGATGGCCGCCGCACCCACCAGTTTCATCTGCAAGGCCCGGTGGACGGCCTTGACCGTGGGTAGCGCATTGACCTGGTCGCGGACCTTCTCCCACTCCTGATAGGGGAAAATCCACAGGCAGCCTGTTTCGAACGGGTTGTAGGCGACCACCAGTCGGTTTCCGCAGTCAGCCGCCACCGTGTCCCGATACGACGTCGGGATCGTGAGTCGGCCCTTGTCGTCGACCGTGATGGCGGTTTCACCTTGGAACACCTGACAACTCCCACTATTTTCCACGTTTTTCCACTGAGGCCCACGATAGTCTCGCCTCCTGAGACTGTCAAGCGATTTTTACTTGTGAATCAATGAGAAAGGCTACGTTCATCGCAATTTCGGGACGTTTCTCAGGAAGGTGCGTGAGGTGGTTGAATCAGCGGGTTTTTTTGATTTTGAGATCGCAAAAAAGAAGGGGCGACGTTTGCACGTCGCCCCTTCGCCTTGCGTTGGTGGAGTCAGCCTGTAAGCCGGGTTCTGTACGCCTTGCGGCGCGACAGTCATTCTTCTCGGCCTGGCGTCGCCGCCAGGCTCCAGCAACCTACCCGGGAACAACGCGGGCCGCGTTATCGTTCCCCTATTTGGTCTTGCTCCGGGTGGGGTTTACCTAGCCGTACGACGTTAGCCCCGTACGCGGTGCGCTCTTACCGCACCCTTTCACCCTTACCTGATCCCCTTGCGGGGCCATCGGCGGTCTGCTCTCTGTTGCACTGGCCGTCGGCTCACGCCGCCCAGGAGTTACCTGGCACCCTGCCCTGTGGAGCCCGGACTTTCCTCGATCCGCTTGCGCGGGACGCGACTGTCCGGCCGACTCCGGGATTGATGATACAGCACCGGGCTTAACGAGAGTCGGTGGGTTAGGGGTCGGAGTGATTACTCTGACCCCGGTCAAGGAACCGGCGAAGAGCAGCTTCAATCGCCTGCTTCATAGAGTTCCTTGCGCGGCGCGCCGGTGATCGCCGCCGCCAGCTTGGCGGCACGCGAGGCCGGCAATTCCTCGCGGAGCAACGCAAACACGCGCTTGCCTTCGGCGAGCCGGGCGTCGGCGTCATCACCGGCCCCGGCCACCAGCACCACGCACTCGCCCTTCTGCTGGTCCGGGTCGCCAGCCACGCGCGCGGCCAGGGCCTGGAGCGGCTCGTCGATCACGGTCTCATAGATTTTGGTCAGCTCTCGGGCCAGCACCGCGGCGCGGGCAGCGCCAAAAACATCGCGCATGTCGGACAAGGCCTCGACGATGCGATGGCCCGATTCATAGAAGATGATCGTGCGCGTTTCGGTGGCGAGGGCCTGCAACCGCGTGCGCCGGGCTGAGGCCTTGGCCGCCAGGAAGCCTTCGAAGACAAAGCGATCGCTGGGCAATCCCGCCACCGACAGCGCCGCGATGGCGGCACAGGGCCCGGGTACGGGCACCACGCGCAGGCCTTCGGCGCGGACAGCGCGGACCAGGCGGAAGCCCGGATCGCTCACCAGGGGCGTGCCCGCGTCGGAGATCAGCGCCACGTCGTCACCGGCCTTCAGCCGGGCGATCACCCCGCCCACGGCATCGCGCTCGTTATGGTCATGGACCGTCATCAACGCCGTGTCGATACCATGATGCACCAGCAAGGGGCGGCTATGCCGGGTGTCCTCGGCAGCGATCACGGCCACCTTGCGCAGCACCTGAACGGCGCGCAAGGTGATGTCATCGCGGTTTCCGATCGGCGTGGCAACGATATAAAGGGAACCGGTCATGGCGGCCGTGGCGTCGGTGAAACGACCAGTGTAGGCGCTGGGCGCGTCGCGGCGCCAACGCGCACGGCTTCGCACCGGGCCCACGACCGCTTCGGCTATGATCGGCGGTGAACTCGAAGCGGTCCCCACCTCAGGAATTGATCCGTATGCGCATGCTTCGCCTGCCGGCTGCGGCCGTGGCGCTTTCGATGATGCTGCTGGCCTGCGTACCGCTGCCGGGCACCCGTACGCCTCCGGCCAACGACGGTGCCCAGCGCGCCCAGGCGTTGTACACGCGGGGCCAGTTCGAGCAATCGGCCGATGCCTACATGGCGTTGGCCGGCCAGGACGCCCAGTATTCCGACTACTACCGGCTGCTCGCTGCCGAATCCTGGCGCCAGGGCGGCAAGCTCGACCGCAGCGAGCAGGCGCTTGCGGATGTCCGCCGCAGCCATCTGGAAGGCGAGGACGCCATCCGTTTCGACCTTCTCCGCGCCGAGTTCGCGCTGCGCAAGAACGACCCGGCCACCGCCCTGTCACTCGCCGGCAATCCCGAGCACCCGATCTCCCCTGGCTTGCAGGCGCGCCTGCTTGAGGTGCGCGCCCGTGCGCAGGCGGCCAGCGGCGACCACTGGGCCGCGGCGCAGACGCGCATCGGCATGGATGATTCACTCACCGGCATCGATCGCGAGCACAACCGCAAGCTCGCCCTGGCGGAGCTTGTCGCCATGGGCACCGACAACCTCGCCGCCACCGACGCGAAGCTGGGGCCCGACGACCGCCTGAAGCCCTGGGTCCATGAAGCGCAGACGCAGTTGGGCGTGGCCGTGGCCCGCGCACCGGCCCAGCTTGCCCAGCCGGTGGGTACCGTCGGCGCCGGTGGCCAACCGGGCGTGCGCGAGGGCTACCGCGCGCCCACTGCCGTCGCCCTGCTGCTGCCCGCCAGCGGGCCGTTATCAAGCGCCGGGAATGTCGTTCGCGATGGTTTCTTCGCCGCCTACCTCGACGCCGGCCGCAATGGCGCGCCACGCCCCACCGTGAAGGTGTACGACAGCGGTAACGACGCCGCCCATACCCTTAGCGCATACGACCAGGCAGTGAAGGACGGCGCCACCCTGGTGGTGGGACCGCTCAACCGTGACGGCGTGGCCGCCCTGTTCGCTCGCGGCGCACTGAACGTGCCAGTGCTGGCACTGAATCATCCCACCGAACGCGTACTGCCGCCCGGTGGCACCAGCGAATTCGGCCTGTTGCCCGAGGCCGAAGGCGCCCAGGTCGCCGACCACATGATCGATCGCGGCATCACCTCGGCGGTGGCCATGCTAAGCAGCGACGATTTCGCTTCGCGCGCGGGCAAGGCCTTCGCTGCCGAATACGCAGCACGGGGCGGCAAGCTCACCCGCACCACCACGCTGCAGGCGAGCGCGGTGAATTTCAGCGACCAGGTCGGCGGCATCGACAGCGCCGAGGGGTCGGGCATCTTCATCAGCATGAAACCGCAGCAGGCGCGCCTGCTGCTGCCGCAGTTGCACCTGGCCAAGGTCGCCGCACCCGTCTTCGGCACCTCGCACATCTACGCGGGCATCGATGACGCCACCAGCGACAAGGATCTTGACGGCGTGGAGTTTTGCGATGCGCCGTGGATGTTCGACGCGCAACCTGGCCTGCCCCGCCGCGGCGATCTTGCCGCGGGCCTGGCCAGCGTCCGTGGCGTGAACGCGCGGCTGTTCGCCTTCGGCATGGATGCCTGGGCGCTGGTGCCCTACCTCGACTGGCTACGATCGCATGTGGGCAGTTACCTGCCCGGCGCCAGCGGCCAACTCACCGCCGACGAGTTCGGCCGCGTGCGCCGCGTGCTTACGTGGGCCCGCTTCCAGGATGGACTGGCCCGCCCGGTGGCCGGCAGCCTAGAAATGGATGCCCCCGCGGCCACGGGCATCGAGGACAGTTCCACCAACACGCAATAGATCGCACCGTCGCCGGCACGGATGCCGGCCAACTGTCGAGGGAACGACATGGTCACCAGCCGCCGCCTTACAGGCGACCACTTTGAAACACTCGCCTGCCGCATGCTCGAGCGGCACGGACTTTTGTGCCTGGCGCGCAACTACCTTACGCGCGACGGGGAGGTGGACCTGATCATGCGCGATGGCCGCGAGCTGGTTTTCGTCGAAGTGCGTTATCGCGCCAGCTACCGTTTCGGCGGCGCCGCGGCATCGATCACACCAGCCAAGCGGCAGCGCATCGTGCGGGCAGCACGCCACTTCCTGGCAACCGGGCGCGGATTCGGCGGTGTTGCCTGTCGCTTTGACGTGGTTACTTACGATGGCGCTGCCAGCGAGCCGACTTCGCATTGGCTTCGCGCGGCCTTCGACGTCGATCAAAGGTAGTCGAAAAACTTTCTATTTTTGCCGAGATAACCGCATGGCGCTTCCACGTTTCGCGCAAATATGCCCTTTCCGCGAACTATTCTGACAACTCAGAATTTTCGTATGTCGATGGACCCGTCGACTCTCTAACGTGCCGCCTCTCGTCTGTCAGAACGGTCTTACACGCCGTCAGCGCAGCGCAGGCAACACAAAGGGACGTCACCATGAGCAACCATCCAGTCCGTGGGGCCGAGCGCCGCACGATGAGCCACCGCGCGCGCGTTCACCATCGGCATGGCCCACGCCATCTCGCCTGCGCCGTCGCGGCTGCACTGCTAGCGTACGCCGACGACGGGCGTGCCACGGGATTGATACCATCGACGGGAAACCTTGTGGTCGATGGTGGCACGCAGACCGGCACGCCGGGCTTCCACTACATCACCCAACTGGATGGTTCGACCAACCCGGCGTCAACGGGCTACGGGCTTTACGTGCTCAATGGCGGCCGTCTAACCACCTCGGATATTTCGATTACCACGCAGGGCCGCGCGGCTCACGCTGCGGTTGCCCACGCGAACTCGTTGATCATCCTCGGTGGCAGCGGCCGCGTTCGCACCATGGGCGACGATGCCGCCGGGCTTTGGGTCGAGGGTACCAACGCCATCATCGTCGCGCCTTCCTACGGCATCCTCACCGAAGGTAATCATGCCAACGGGGTGGTCGTACGCGACCGGGGCCAGGTGAACTTCGACATCGGTTCGATCGTCACCCTGGGCACAGGTAGCGTGGGCGTCAGCGCCGGGAACGCCGCCACTACCGTCGTCGCCAGTACGATCACCACGTCAGGCACCGATAGCCATGGCGCGATGGCAGACGCCGAGGGGCGCATCGAGCTGACCAGCGATACGGTCTTTACTTCCGGCGACCAGGCCCGGGGCGCATGGGCCAACGGCGGACAGATACGCATCAGCAGCAGCGGTGTCACTACAACCGGAAGGCAGTCGCACGGGATATCGGCAACGGGGCCCGACGCCAGCGTCCACATCATGGACAGTTCGATCACTGCCCGCGGCGAAGGTGCGGCCGCGGTCCACGTGACTGACGGCGGGCTGGTCGAATCGACTCGATCGACCATGCACGCTTTCAACGACGCGGCGATGAATGTCGACGGTCACGGCCGCTGGCGCATGCTCGATGGAAGTTCCGCGCGCGGCGATGGCCTGCTCGCTGTGCTGGTAGGGGAGACAAGTTCCGCCGACATCTTCTTCGACCGCAGTGTCGGCCACGGCGACATCGTTCGCTCCTCAGGCGCCACGCGCAACGTCGATATGACTCTCGCCAACGGAAGCTACTGGGCGGGCAGCACCGATATCGTCCGCGACATGTCAGTGGCGTCAGCCAGTTCCTGGTGGCTGGAGCATGACTCAAGCGTGGGGCGCCTGGATCTCTCCGAAGGATTTGTTTTCCTGCCCGGCTTTGGCAACGGCACCCCCGGCGCACTGCGTATCCAGGGCGACCTGGCAGGATCCGGTGGCATGGCGGCCCTGCAGACACGCCTGGATGAGGGCGGCGCAATCGCTGGACAACATACCGACCGGTTGTTGGTAGAAGGCAATGTCAGCACAACGGGCGTGACGTCACTGCACATCGGGTCCATCGGATCCGGTGCACTCACTGACAGCAATCTCAACGGCATTGTCGAACCCCACGAGGGCATCTCGATCGTGCAGGTGGGTGGTCACTCGCGTGCGGATGCCTTCGCGCTACGCGGTGGCTACGTCGCCGCAGGGCCGTGGCAATACAAGCTGTACGCGTTCGGACCCGGAAGCACCGATGCCAGTCAGAATCTGCTTGACGGTGGCACGCTGAATTGGGATTACCGGCTGGCCAATGCCTATACCTGCGTTGTCGATTGTGGTCCCGACGAGCCAGGTGGTCCGGACGGTCCCGATGGTCCCGATGGCCCCGATGGCCCCGATGGCCCCGATGGCCCCGATGG
>NZ_DATHFX010000054.1:0-8048 GCF_035317885.1 Pinirhizobacter sp. | reverse complement strand
ATCGAGCATGCCGGTACGGTCGGCGTCGGTATCGGTCCAGACGTTGGAACGGAACGACAGGAAACCGTTCGGCTTGCCCTCGGTGAAGGGCGAATCGGCAAACAGGGCGGTGGCAATGGGCTGCAATGCCAGGCCCACGCGGAACTTCTTCACCATGTCCGCTTCGGTGGCGAAATCGAGGTTCACCTGCACCGTGCAGGTACGCGTCATCATGTCCAGGCCGAGCGATCCCACCTTGGGCATGTACTCGCGCATGATCTTGTAGCGGCCCTTGGGCATCCACGGCATTTCGTCGCGCTTCCACTTCGGCTGGAAGCCCATCCCGAGGAAGCCCAGGCCCATGCCATCGGCGATGCTGCGAACTTCTTCCAGGTGCGTATGGACTTCCGAACAGGTCTCGTGGATGGTCTCAAGCGGCGCGCCGGAAAGTTCCAGCTGCCCGGCGGGCTCCAGCGTGATGTTGGCCTTGCCGCGGGTCAGCGCCACGGGCGTCTCGCCCTCGCGGGCGATGTCCCAGCCGTAACGGCTCGCGATGCCTTCGAGCAGGCGGCGAATGCCGCGCTCGCCGTCGAAGGTGGGAGGGCGAAGGTCGTCGGTGCGGAAGCCGAACTTCTCGTGCTCGGTGCCGATGAGCCAGTCCGCGCGCGGTTTCTCGCCCTGGGCAATATAAGCGACGAGCTCGTCCTTCGAGCTGATCGGCGTGCCGGGAGCGGCGCTGGGGATGGACACGGGCATTCCTTGGAAGTGTTGTTCGCTGGCCTTCCTGTGGGGGCGGCCGCGCATGAACAAAAGGGTGGGCGAGGGCGAGGATAGCGGTCGCATGGCCCGATGACGAGCAAGACGGCCTTATACCCACGGCCCGGTGTCGCCAGTTCAGTAATGGCGGGGGCCGTCGACGGCGTCGATTTCATCGAAGCGCTCGCGCAGCGCGGCATGCAGCCGGCGGATGGCGGGCGAGAACTGCTGCCGGTGCGGGCAGATGAGATGCAGTGGCGCGGGTTCGCCCGGCTGACCGGCAAGTAATTGCGTCAGTCGCCCCGAGGCGATGTCGTCGCGGACATCGAGCTACGGCCGCGCTGGCTTGTCCGGGTAGAAGGTCCGCTTCGCGGGCGGCATTGGAGAAGCTGCCCAACGCGGCCGTGCGTACGAACAGGCCAAGGTCGTCCAGGCGAATCATTTTCACTCCCGCGGTGAAAGTGCTTTCCCGCCAGCGTGGTGGATAACACGGCCGAGCGGGTGGATCATGGCTCCATACGCAGGCTGGGTAACCACTCCGCGCCCGACATTTTTCGCATCATAAGGAAAATCCCCATGAAGGCCATCGTTTACACCCGGAACGCGCTGCCGATCGACGACCCGACGTCCCTGCACGAGATGGACCTGCCCAGGCCATCGCCCGGACCGCGCGACCTGCTGGTGGCCATCAAGGCCATCGCCGTGAATCCGGTAGACACCAAAGTGCGCCACCGCGCGCCGGTGACCGAGCCGCGCATCCTGGGCTGGGATGCCGTGGGCACGGTGGAGGCGACAGGCAGCGAGGTCACCCTGTTCAAGCAGGGCGACGAGGTGTTCTACGCCGGCTCCATTACCCGACCCGGTTCGTACGCTGAATATTCCCTGGTCGATGAACGCATTGCCGGACCCAAGCCGCGCAGCATCGACGCCGCCCAGGCAGCCGCGCTGCCGTTGACCACGCTTACCGCCTACGAACTGTTGTTCGACCGCCTCGGCGTGGCCGAGGGTGGCGGCGAGGGGCAGGTGTTGCTGGTGATCGGCGCCGGCGGCGGCGTGGGTTCGATCCTGGTGCAGCTGGCACGCCAGCTCACCCGGCTCACCGTGGTGGGTACGGCCTCGCGCAAGGAGACCCGCGACTGGGTCACGAAGCTTGGCGCCCATCACGTGATCGACCACGGCAAGCCGTTCGCCGACCAGCTCAAGGCCATCGGCATCGATTCGGTCGATATCGTGGCCAGCCTCACCCACACCGACGACTACTTCGCCCAGCTTCCCGACCTCATCAAGGCCCAGGGGCGTTTCGGCATCATCGACGACCCGGCTTCGCTGGATGTCACCAAGCTCAAGTCCAAGGCCATCTCGCTGCACTGGGAGTCGATGTTCACCCGCTCGGTGTACGGCACCGACGACATGCAGCGCCAGCACGATATCCTCGCCCGCGCATCGGCGCTCATCGACGACGGCACGCTGAAGACCACGATGGGCGAGCATTTTGGCCGCATCAACGCTGAGAACCTGCGCAAGGCACACAAGAAGATCGAATCGCACACGGCGCGCGGGAAGATCGTGCTGGAAGGGTTTTAGGCCCGGAACGGCAGGGCGCTTTTCAGCGACCCTGCCTCTCCCGCTTCGCCCGCATCGCCGAGCGCGCCATGCAACCGAACTGCCGGTTGTTCTCGTGCCTTTCGCGTATCGTCCTGGACGCCTCGGCCACCTCGCGTTGCAGCTTTTGGTAGCTGGTCCAGCGACGCAGCTCCAGCCGTCCTTCGTCGAGAGCGGCGCGGACGGCACAACCCGCTTCGCCACCGTGGCTGCAGTCCCTGAACCGGCAAGCCAGCGCCAGCGACTGAACATCGTCGAAGGTTGTTTGCACGCCCTCGACGGCCGCACCCACGCGCAACTCGCGCATGCCCGGCGTATCGATCACCCAGGCACCCGTGCAAGTGAGGAACATCTCACGTCCAGTGGTCGTATGTCGGCCCCGGGCGTCGTCGTCGCGAATCGCGGAGGTAAGCTGAGCCGGGTTACCGACCAGCGCATTGGTAAGCGTGGACTTGCCCACGCCCGACGAGCCGACGAAGGCAACGGTATTGCCTTCGGCCAGCCATCGCGCCAGTGAGCCAAGGCCCTCGGGCTTGGTGGCATCCACCGCGACCACCGCCGCACCCCGGGCCACGCCGTGTGCCTGCGCCACATAGGCGCCCGCCTGACTGCAGAGGTCCGCCTTGGTCAATACCACGACGGGCTCGACACCTGCCTGATGGGCTAGCGCAAGGTAGCGCTCCAGGCGCGAGGGATTGAAATCCTCGTTGCAGGAACTGACCACGAACAGCGTATCGACGTTGGCGGCGATGGACTGGCGGTGCCCGTCGGTACCGGCGCCGATACGCTCGATCAGCGACTGCCGCTCGACGAGTCGCGCGACTCGTTCGTTGGCATCTTCAACGAGCACCCAATCGCCCACGGCGATGGAAACCTCCAGCGCATCGACGACGCGCTGCGGCACCACCACGTGCGCGTGGCCGCGCGAAGAAAGCACGGCCAGCCCGCTGCGGTGCACGGCCATCACCCGGGCAGGGTAGGCCGATTCAAAATCATCCAGGGCGAGGTGCTGGGCATACGACGCGCGCCAGCCCAGCTGGTGCAAGGAATAAACAGCAGAAGACATGGGGGAACCCTTTCAAATCGCTCATGGCGCGACCTCCCGACAGAGGGAAGGCGAACGGACGACCGGGTTCCACACGCGTGCCAGCGAAGACCGCTGGCCGGGAGATCAGTGCAGCGTGGACCCGGCGACGATGGCGGATACAACAATCATGATGTTCTCCTTCCTCGTGCGAGTGGATCAAAGGGACGCGCAGGTTAATCGCGAATATCGCCCGGCGCAACCGTGCCGTTCGTTATGGATGCACGTGCGCCGCGCCCTGCGCCCGTGGCGATCAGTCCAGCGGCGATCGAGAGTGCGAGCCCCAGCAGGTAGATCGGATGGAACGGCGCGTGGAAGAACACGACCAGCCAGATCGTCGCCAACACCGGTGCCAGGAACACCAGCGGCGCAATGCGGGAAGGCGACGCCAACTGCAGCGCCCGCAACCACCAGAAATACGAAAGGCCGTTGATGATGCAGCCGTTGAGCAACAAGCCCGCCCACGCCTTGCCCGACGACGGCAACGCCAGCCCGTCACCCAGCAGTACCGTAACGAGCGAAAACAACGCACCCCAGGCGAAGAACCCGAAGGTCAGCGGCATGCCTTCGCCAGGGACGCTCCTGGACAACAAGGAATAAAGCGCGAAGGACGCTGCACCGACCAGGACGATACCGAGCGTCGGCAGGTCCTGTGCGGGCAGGGCAGTGAAATTCCCCTTCGTGGCCACGACCGCGGAGCCTGCGAAACCCAGCAGCACTGCCATCACGCCCACCGGTCCGATCCGTTCGCGCGTCACCAGCGGGGCCAGCAACACGATCAGCACCGGCCACAGGTACTGCACCACCAACACGGCCATGCCATCGCCCACCGCATAACCGTGGTAGAGGCACAGGTAGAAGAGATAGCAGCCAAGGAAGCCGGGCAACGCCGTGCGCAGCAGGTTGCCGCGAGCCTCGGCGAGGAGGCCCCCGAAGGATGGTGCGCGCTTGAGCGCCACCGCCCCGCAGACGAATGCGGAAAGTACGTTGGACAGCAGCAGGAATTGCAATGGCGTGATGTCCTGCGTGGTCACCTTGGCGACGACGGGAATCAGGCTCCAGCTGGCGATGCAAAGCGTAGCGAAGACAAATGCCTTTTTCATGGATTGAACTGCCTTTCGCCACGTCGGATGCCTTTCCTTTCTAACATGACATGGCGCCCGGATCAGCGCTTCATCGAACCGACCCGTGCGGCCGCGAGTTCCAGCGAAGCTATCGCGGCCAGGGTAAGGATGAACCACTCTTTTCCCGCACCAACGAGGATCCATCCGCCGATAACTGGGAAGCCGAAGGTGCCCACGAAATAAGCCACGACGAACCATGTGAGGGCGGCGTGGCGATTCTCTGGCGAAGAATGGTTGATGGCCCAGGTCTGGATAACCGGATATACCAGCCCGTAGCCGGCTCCCGTCAAGACCGCTGCGGCGATATGGAAGGCGGGATGAAACGAGGTTCCCAACAAGCAAACGATGCCCGTGATGAGACATGACAACAACACGGTGACCAGGGGGATGGGGGCATCGTCGGCAAACGCCCGGCGAGCAACAGCCGCAAGACCACCACCGTCGTGGCATGGGCCGCGAAGAAGGTACTGGCACGGGCACCCGTCCCTTCGACGAGCGAACCCTGGAAGGACATGATTCCTGAGAATACGCAGCCGCCTAGGCCCACCATCGCAATCGGCCGGATCGCGCTGCTCGCGGCGACGGTTGCCAGTTTTCTTACCCATGGCCTCAATGAGGCCTCACGATGGCCTCGTGGTTCCCTGGCGGAGAATGTCCCGAGCAGCAACGCGGCGAGGATTCCCATGCCACCGACCAGGAAAAACGTCGTCTGGATGGCCATGCTGGCCTGTGCCATTACCGCGGTAAGGAGAATAGGGCTGCCACAGATCCCGGTCATCTGAAACGCGCTGAAGCGGGTGAACCACGGTCCGCGCTCCGCGTCGGTGATACGTTCGGACAAGGCCATGGGTCCGCCGACATAAAACATCCCCCAACCCAGGCCAATCAGGAGCGCCGCAATGCGCGGGAGCCGGCCGGCAAACCAGCCGACGAGGGGGACTCCGATCAAAGTGCCGATCAGCGCGGCACCGAGCGTCGTTCCCGCGTCGATGTCGCTGCCTCCCTGCGCGCGATACCAGTCGGAGACAAGGAATGTCGCGCCATACCCGCCCGCAGTGAACGTGGTGCCAAGCATGAGGAAACGCGCCGATCCAGACCGCATCGATCAAGCCCCAACCTTTTGCTGATCCATGGTCGACATCCTTTCGACTATTGGCGCATTGTTGTCGTGATGTCTGACTGCGTCTGTAGTCTTTCAGCGGGTACTCTGTAGTCCATTCCGCGGTGTGACTTTAAGAAAGCGCTCTGACAAGTCAGGCGACGTCTTCCAGCGCGGAAGTAACGATACTGCGCAAAAGAAACGGCCGCTGCCTACTGACGCAGCGGTAACGGACTACGGTCATAACGCGAAAGCCCCGTTAGACTCGTTGTTGCACACTGTTCGACATGTCTTGTTGAACATGAGCCGGCATGACCAGGGACGAAGGCAAGGAAAGCAAGGAAATGAGTACCTCCCCTCTCGATGTGGAAGCGAATGGCCAGGCCGACGCGATTGCGCCTGGTCAACGATGGGCCCTTCCAGCTCCCAAATCGGATGACCTGATGACACATCTGGTCGCGCGCATGGGCACCCTCGAGTTCGGGATGGGCCGCGTGGTCGGTTCCATCGAACGTCTGGATGGGCGCATCGACGAGATGGGCAAGCGCCTGGACGGACGCATCGACAACCTTACTGCGCAGGTGCAAAAACTCGCCGATGTCGTCGGCGATCTCGTTTCCTGGAAGCAGCGGATCTGGGGGATATGCCTCGCCGTGTCGGGATTCGCATCCATCACGGGACTTCTGTGGGCTCTGGTAAAGACGATCATCCAGCCAGCCTGAGCGGTTCCACCAAAAAGAAAAGGCCGGCAAGATGCCGGCCTTTTCGTGTATAGCGTCGGAGGCGGTTGGGGGTCAGAGTAAATACTCTGACCCCGCTTCGCTTACCGCTTCATCGAATTAAAGAATTCATCATTCGACTTGGTGTTCTTCATCTTGTCGAGCATGAACTCGATCGCTGCCAGTTCATCCATCGGGTGCAGCAGCTTGCGCAGGATCCAGATCTTGGACAGCAGGTCCGGGTCGATCAGGAGATCCTCGCGGCGGGTGCCGGAGCGGTTGATGTCGATGGCAGGGTAGACGCGCTTTTCGGAGATGCGACGGCTCAGGTGCACTTCCATGTTGCCGGTGCCCTTGAATTCCTCGTAGATCACCTCGTCCATCTTCGAACCGGTCTCGGTGAGCGCGGTGGCGATGATGGTGAGGCTGCCGCCTTCTTCCACGTTACGCGCCGCACCGAAGAAGCGCTTGGGGCGCTGCAGGGCGTTGGCGTCGACACCACCGGTAAGTACCTTGCCGGAGCTCGGGATCACTGTGTTATAGGCGCGGGCCAGGCGGGTGATGGAGTCAAGCAGGATGATCACATCCTTCTTGTGCTCGACCAGGCGCTTGGCGCGCTCGATCACCATCTCGGCCACCTGCACGTGGCGTACGGCGGGTTCGTCGAACGTGGAGGAAATCACTTCGGCGCGCACGCTGCGGGCGATTTCCGTAACTTCTTCCGGACGCTCGTCGATCAACAGCATGATCAGGTGCGCATCGGGGTGGTTGTGCACGATGGCCTGCGCGATGTTCTGGAGCATCATCGTCTTGCCGGATTTCGGCTGGGAGACGATCAGGCCGCGCTGGCCGCGCCCGATGGGGGCTACCAGGTCCAGGATACGGCCGGTGATGTCCTCGCTCGAACCGTTGCCACGTTCCAGCTTGAAAGCCTTGCGCGGGAACAGCGGGGTGAGGTTCTCGAAGAGCATCTTGTTCTTCGAGGCTTCCGGCGGGTCGCCGTTGATGTCGTCCACCTTGAGCATGGCGAAATAACGCTCGCCTTCCTTGGGGTGGCGCACGCGTCCGGTGATGTAGTCGCCGGTGCGCAGGTTGAAGCGGCGGATCTGGCTGGGCGACACGTAGATGTCGTCGGGGCCGGCAAGGTAGGACTCGTCCGCCGAACGCAGGAAGCCGAAGCCGTCCTGCAGGATTTCCAGTACGCCCTCGGCCCAGATGCCGCCACCGGAGCGGGCATGCGCCTTGAGGATGTTGAAGATGACATCCTGCTTGCGCTGGCGGGCCACGCCCTCGCGTACACCCAGCGACTCGGCGAACTCCAGGAGCTGGATGGCGTTCTTGCGCTTCAACTCCGTGAGGTTGATCAGGCGGTCGCTGCTACCGGCATCGGCGTTTTCGTCTTCATCGGCCGGGTAGCCGTTATTGTTGTTGTAGTGCTGGTTGCGCTGGTAGTTGCCGTTGTTGCCAGCGGCGTTATTACCCGGACTGCCGCCCTGCTGGGGACGTCCCTGGTTGCGCTCGTTGCGGCGACGGCGGCCGCGGCTGTCGCGCTGCTGGTTGCCCTGGCCCTGTCCACCCTGGCCCCCCTGGTTCGGGTTGGCCGGCTGATTGGCGCCCTGGGCCTGTGGCTGTTGGCCCTGTGCGCCTTGCGGACCGTTGCCGCCGGGCTTGCCGCCCTCCTGGCC
>NZ_DATHFX010000053.1:0-4544 GCF_035317885.1 Pinirhizobacter sp. | reverse complement strand
GCGCCCGTCGCGCGAGGCCAGGACCTTGTGCAGCAGGTCGGGCGCCACTTCTGGCGCCGGGCGCGCGAAGAACGAGCGGTCGAGGCGTTTGCCGGGCCACCGGACGCGCGGGGCTGCCTTGTCGGTGGCGCTCATCCGGGCATCAAGCGAACAGGCTGGCCAATGAGCGCACGGCCTCTTCCGACACCGCCCGCACCGGAGTGGTGTCGGCGTTGTTGAACTGACCATGGTCGTCCAGTACCTGCACCATCAGTCCGTCGCTTCGCGGCACCATGCTCACGTGCGGGGTACGCAGCCCGTAGGTAACTTCCGGTTGCGGAATCAGTCGCGCCGTCTGGCCGCGGACGGGGATGATCGATTCGTCACCGAACAGTGCCCGCGCGCCATAGCCGGTGGCGTTGACCAAGGTCGCCTCGGGCAGGGCCAGCAGATCGCCGGGGTGGTGGAACTCGCGCACCTGGATCTTTCCGCCTGCGGTAAGGAAATCGGTGACCAGCATGTGCGCATACGTGCTGATGTTGAACATCAGCGTGGTGTAGCGGCGCGTGTAGTGCTGCTTGAACGGCAGGCTTCCAGGTGGCAGGTCCACCGAATGCGGGGTGAGGTCGGCAATGCGCTCGTGGAACTGGCCGTATTCCGGCTCGTCAGTCACCGGATCAGGTGGCGCCTGGCCCGGGGCATAGTCGGACAGCGAATAGCCCTCGATCCACTGGATCGGGTTGCCAGGCAGGCCCAGCATCGACTGGTAATTTCGCCACGATGTCCGCGCCATCGCTTCCCAGCGATCGGCCTGCGCCGGTGCATGGGCGTCGTCGCAGATGCGCGAGTCCGGCGTCCACAGGCCCGAGGCACGCATCGAGAACACATCCGGCGGCAACTGCTTGGCGTAGATCGTCACCGGCAGGCCCGCGCGCTGGGCAAGGATCGCGGTGGTAAGGCCAAGCGCGCCGCAACCGATCACGCCCAGTTCCCTCGCGCCCGTCTGCATCGCCAGTTCCAGTGCCAGCGTGCCTGAGCCCCACGAGAGCGACCAGCCGCTGCCGCCATGGCCGTAGTTGTGAACCACGGCCTTGGGGCCGAGCTTCTCAAGCTCGATGCGCGGGCCCGCGGCGCGGAAGGGCCGCGTGCATACATAGATGCCGGTGATGCGGTCAGCGCTTGCCTTGACCGGCGCAAGCGTCGGGATGCCGGAACCCATCAGCGCGGCGGGAGACACGCCTCCGCGCCTTGGCGCCTGTACCGCGCATCCGGACAGGGTGGCAGCCGAGGCCATTGCCGCCAGGGTCGCGCCCTGGCGCAGGAAATGGCGTCGATCGTGCTGCATGGGTTTAGCCACCGGTACGCGGCACCACGGTCAGGGTGATCGAGGACGGATGGCCAGCGTCGTGGTGGACTGCGTTGTTGGCAATCACGCCCTTGGCTTCATCGTAGTTGTTGCCACCAGTGTTGAGGTTGCGGTCGAAGCGCGGAAAGTTGCTGCTGGATACTTCCACGCGCAGCTTGTGCCCCGGACCGAAGTAGTTGCTGGTATCGATCGGCTGGAAGGTCACCTTGGTCACTTCGTCGGGCTTCATCCACGCCAGCGGCTTGTCATAGCCGTTACGGTAGCGCATGCGCTGGATGTTCTCGGTGATGTTGAACGCCTTGCCGTCCGGATGCACGTCGATCACCTTGAAGGTGAAGTCGGTGTCCTTGGCGCTGGACGATACATACAGGCTCACAGTGATCGGCCCGCTGACTTCCACGCCTTCCTTGAAGGGCTCCGAGTCGTACACCAGCACGTCGTTGCGCACTTCGTGCGAGGTCTGGTCGAACGAGCCGAATTTCACCGCATTGCCCTGGCAACAGCCACCGCCACCGAAGGTCGGCACCGGGTTGGCTGGGTCGTAGATGAACCGATCAGGGTTGTCCTCGGCGGCTGGCGCGTTGGCGGTGAGCTTGCCGTCACCATACAGCGTGTTGGCTTTTCCTCCGCTGGTGAAATAAAGCGTCTGCGTGGTCGCGCCGGCGGGCGGCCATGTATCGGACGTCTTCCACTTGTTCTCACCCATCACGTAGTAGGTGACCTTGGCCTGGTCGATGCCGCCCTTGCCGTCGCCCTTCAGGAACTTGTCGAAGAAGCCGATCGTCAGCTTCATGTAATCGTAGCGGGCGTCGCCCATGTCCAGGTCGCCCACCATGGTGTGCTCGGTGGCGCGGGTATAGGCGCAGTGCAGCACCGGGGCGATCACCGCGTACTGCTGGTCGGCCACGTCCTTCGGCGCGGTCTTGCGCACATGGTTGAAGGCCGCAAGGTTGGGCGACACCGACACATCGAACCAGCTCATGAACCACAGGCCCGGACGCTTGATCGGCATGTCCTCGTTCCACAGGCCGCCCTTGCGCCATGCAGGATCGTTCGGTGCGCGGGCGATCAAGTTGCCGCCGGTGGATACCGGCATCTTGTCGGCGAAGATACCCTTGGGGCCGTCCACCGCGGCGATGATGCCGCTTTCGGGCAGGTGCCAGAAGGCCTTGTCCCAATCCACCGGGGGCATTTGCGGGTCGAGGTCGAACATGCGCGAGGCGTTGATCAATTCAGCCTGGGTGGCGTCCTTGGGGAACATCGGGCGCACCTGGTTCTGCTCGCCGTAGATCCAGGCAATGAACAGCATCTGCACCGCGCCACCGCGATACCAGTTCCCCTGTTCCCAGTACGGGCCCACCTTGCCCACGCCGGCGCCGAAGCCCTGCACATTGAAGGCCGCCAGGTGCGGATCGTCCTGCGCCACCACGGCCATCTGCCATTCGGCGGTGGAAGAGCACCCGGTGGTGCCCACGTTGCCGTTCGACCAGGGCTGCGATGCCATCCAGTTCACCGCGTCCACGCCGTCGGTAAGCGGCGCGCCGAGGATGTCGTAGTTGCCCTCGGAGAAATAGTGCCCGCGCTCATTCATGTTGACGTACGCGTAGCCCGCCTTCACGGCCTCAAGCTCGCGACTCATGTCACGCGGCGCACCAAGCTTGACGTCCCAGAAATTGAAGTTGTACGGCGTGCGCGAAAAGATGATCGGCACCTTGCCAGTAGCGTTCTTCGGCCGGTAGATATCCGCTGCCATGCGCTTGCCGTCGCGCATTTTTACCATCACCTTGCGGTCGACGACGGCCACCGATTCGAGCTGCTGCTCCAGCGCGTTGCGCTTGGCGATCAACTCTGCCTGGGGATCGGCCTTCTGCGCCGGCGATGCCGCGGAAGCGAGCAAACACGCCAGCGCAACGGAGAAAGGCGCGGCGCAAGCCACGGCGGACGACAAGCGGTTCGATCGCATCTTAAGGTTCTCCCCAATGGATCGCCCGATTATGGCTATTGATTCACTCGGTAGGCAAACCACCAGTACGCAAGTTGATCCCAAGGAGATGAAATTTTATTCATGTGCGCCGTGGCAACGTCGATGCGGATTTTCGCCGAATGATTGAAGGATGCATCGGTGGGTCGTGTCCGCGAGTGCAACGTGCATCACGCAGACTTTGTCATCGCGGACGAGGGCGAACTTCTGCGTGATGAAAAGTTGGTCGAGCACCATCCGACCCCTTATGGGCGTGGCTCGAGAGATTACCCATACTTGCAACAATCCACAAATTGCCCCAGGCTGCGGGGCCAGGGTCCAGACGGGAAGGCGGGGCATGGATAGTGGTTTGAAAGCGGTAGCGGTGCTGGCCCTGTTGGCGGCGGCACCGTGGATGCCGCTGCAGGCCGAGACTCTCCCGGCGAAGAGCGCGTCGCCTGTCTCGCACACCGTCACCTACGACAAATACTCCCTCCTCGTCGACGGCAAGCGCATCTACCTGTGGTCGGGCTCGTTCCACTACTGGCGCCTTCCCAGTCCGTCGCTCTGGAAGGACGTGCTGCAGAAGATGAAGGCCGCCGGGTATAACGGCGTGGAAATCTACTTCCATTGGGGGTTCCACTCGCCGCGGCCCGGCGTCTACGACTTCACTGGTATCCGTGACGTAGACCGCCTGCTGGACATGGCGCGCGACGAGGGCATCTATGTGATTGCCCGGCCTGGCCCCTACATCAATGCCGAAACCGATGGCGGCGGCTTCCCGGCCTGGCTTGCCGGCACCGCGGGAAAACCCCGCACCACCGCGCCGGAATACACCGCCGCATACAAGGACTGGCTCACCCACATCGATGCCATCATCGCCCGGCACCAGGTCACCAATGGCACGGGTTCGGTGCTGCTGTACCAGGTAGAGAACGAGCTCTACACCGAGAACGACGATACCCGCCGTTACATGCAGGACATCGCCGACAAGGCGCGCTCCGATGGCATCACGGTGCCATTGACGGGCAACCACAACGATAATTTCCTTGCCGGGCTGGGGGCGCCACAGATTCCCGGCTTCGATTCGTATCCGCTGGACTTCGACTGCACCCAGCCTGATCGCTGGAACAAACTGTACGACTTCAGCAGCGAACGGCTGGCGTTGAAGGACACGCCGCTCTTCTTCCCCGAATACCAGGGCGGTGCCTTCGACAAGTGGGGCGGCGCGGGCAGCGC
>NZ_DATHFX010000052.1:0-7087 GCF_035317885.1 Pinirhizobacter sp. | reverse complement strand
CCTTCCCCCCCTGCCATCTCGCGTGCCATGGAAACGGCCCGCCCCTTGCGGCCACCCCCGGTCACCGCCGCGGTACGCGTCAGGCGCGCGGAAATTTCCGACCTGGACGACCTGGTCGCGCTGGAGGACGCAAGCTTCGCGCACGACCGCCTGAGCCGCGCGCAATACCGCCGCCACCTTGATTCGGAAACCGCCCAGGTGCTGGTAGCCAGCGCCAACCATCGGCGGTTCCTGGGGACGGCGGTGGTGTTCTTCCGCAAACAAGGCCGTACTGCACGGTTGTATTCGATCGCGACGAAGCCTGAGAGCCAGGGCAAGGGCGTAGGTTCGGCGCTGATCGAGGCGGCCGAACTTGCCGCCAAGGCACGGCAGTGCAAGTGGTTGCGCCTGGAAGTGCGCACCGACAACTCCGTGGCGATCCGCCTGTACGAGCGCCTGGGCTACCAGCGCATTGCCCAGTTGCCGTCTTATTACGAAGACGGCGCGGACGCCTATCGCTACGAGAAAGCCTTCGGCTGAAGGCCGCCTACTTCACCGGCGGCGACATGTCGTCTGTCCGCGCAACCAGGGCGCCCGTGCGCATCAGGCTCACCGTGTAGTGGCCGCCGTCGGCGAGCGGCAGGTAGGCGCCACTGCCGAACGTGGTGTCCACTTGCGGAAGCCACTGCGGATAGCGATGGGACAGGTCCAGGAAATCCCAGCCGTCGTGTTCGGCCAGTGGAATAACCGTCGGCGTGGTGGAGGCCTCCTGGCTGGCATCGTCATATCGGCCGCTCAGTCGATCCAGGCGGAATAAAGGTGGCGCACCGGCGAGCATGGCCGGGGTCTTCCACTTCACCACCACCGCTTCCACCCGGAAGGCATCGCCGTTCAGTTCCACGGTGCGGCTCTTGCCGCCGGGAAACGAAATATCGACGGTCCAGTGCTGCGGTCCCTGGGCATGGGCGGCGAGGCCGAGCACCGTGGTGTCGTTGTCCAGCAGGCGGTAGCCACGGAGCATCCAGCCGCCTGCCGCGATCACCAGCGCCAGGGCCAACAGCACCAGCGCCAGCAGCGCGCGCAGTGCGGCCGATGCACCTGAACGGTAGCGCCGGCCGTCGATGCCGCGATAACGCCGCCCGCCGGCTGCCATGGCGACGGCCAGCACCAGGCAGACTGCCGCGATAGCCAGCATCACGAAAGCGGGCAGCTGCAACAGGGTGGCCAGGCTCATTAGCCCAGTCTACGCAGGATCGGTGGGGCGCACCGTGAACGTTATACTGGCCACCCCTACATCCTGCGGATCGCCGACGACATGCGCGCCTATCTCGCCACGGCCACCTTCATTGCGGCATCGCTGCTCTCCGGGTGCGGCAACAAGACCGACCTCGTCATGCCGCCCGCCAAGCCCGTGGTGGCCGGCAAGCCCGCGGCGCCCGGCAAGGCAGCGCCTGCCCCGGCCAAGGACGCTCCCGCGCCGCCGTCCACGGCGGGGCTGGACCACAATCCGGCGGGCCTGAGCTTCGGCAACGGCTGATGCCCCTGCGCTTTACCAAGATGCACGGTATCGGCAACGACTTCGTCGTAGTCGATGCCCGGGACGGCGGATTCGACCTTAAGGCCGCCCAGGTGGCCGCGATCGCCGACCGCCATACCGGCGTGGGATTCGACCAGTTGCTGAGCATCGAGCCCTCGCCCGATCCGTCCTGCGCTTTTTATTACGGCATCTGGAATGCCGATGGCAGCACCGCAGGCCAGTGCGGCAACGGCGTGCGCTGTGTGGCGGCGTGGTTGCACCGGGCCGGTGCCATTGCCGTCGATCGCGACACCCGGTTGCTCAGCCCCTCGGGGCCCGTCACCGTGCGCGTACTGGTCGATGGCCGCGTGTCGGTGGACATGGGCGAGCCGCAATTCTCCCCGGCCAGCCTGCCTTTCATGGCTGAGTCGGCCGAAAGCTACGACCTCACCGCTGGCCACGAGACGGTAACCCTGCGCGTGGTGTCGATGGGCAATCCCCACGCGGTGGTCGAGGTGGATGACATCGAAGACCCACGGTGGAACGACCTGGCCCCGCTGCTTACCACCCACGCGGCTTTTCCCGAAGGCTGCAATATCGGCTTCGTGCGCCCCCTCGACGCCGGGCACGTACAGCTGCGCGTGCATGAGCGTGGCAGCGGCTGGACGCTGGCCTGCGGCACGGGCGCATGCGCTGCCGCGGCGGTGCTGATGAACGCCGGGCGCCTGGATGCGACGGCATGGGTCGACCTTCCCGGTGGGCAGTTGCAGGTCGATTGGGCAGGTCCCGGCCACCGCTTGTGGATGACAGGCCCCGCGGCTTTCGTCTTCGAGGGCGAGTTCGCGGCCTGATGCCGCTACACTCTGCCTGCAAGCTTTGCGTGGAGCCAACGAAAATGAGCAAGCCGTCGCCCGACCTTGGAATTAAAGCCGATGACGTCGCCGGGTACCTCCGCGCACATCCGGGTTTCCTGGCCGACTACCCCGACCTCGCCGCCTCGCTGGAAATTCCCCGCGAGCATGGCGCCGCAGCGTCGCTCTCGGTGTATCAGCTGCAAAACCTCCGCGAGAAGAACCGCGAGCTCGAGGCGCGCCTGGCCGACCTGATCGGCATCGCTGGCGAAAACGAAACCCTGATGCAGCGCGTGCACGCGCTGACGCTTGCGGTATTGCGTTCCACCACGGTCGAAAGCACCTTGCGCGGCATCGTTTCCCGCCTGCAGGAAGACTTCCGCAGCGAGCGCGTGCGCGTGCTGGTCTACGGCGGCCAGCAGCACCTGCCGGATGAGCCCTGGCTGGTTCGCGAGCCGCGCGGCGCCGCGGGGCTTCCCGAGTTCGGTGATTTCCTCGGCCAGCAACAGCCGATCGCCGGCCGGCTGGCACCGAACCGCCTGCGCCGCCTGTTCGGTGCCGATGCCGAGGACGTCCGCTCCGCCGCGCTGATGAAACTGGGTGACGAGGCGATCCTTGCCATCGGCAGCACGGACCCTGATCGTTTCGCCCCCGGCATGGGCACCCTCTTCCTGAAGATGATCGCCGCCACCGCCAGCGCGGGCCTGTTCCGGGCGCGCGAGGCCGCCTGACCCACCCCATGGCGCCCGGCGCCCAGGTCGACGCCTACCTGCGGCACCTGGCCGCCGAACGGGCGCCTTCGCCACACACGCTCGATGCCTATCGTCGGGACCTGGGCAAGCTGCTGGCGATGATGCAGGCGCATGGCGTGGACACGTTCGATGCGCTCGCGCCCGATCGCGTTCGCGGCATGGTGGCGACATTCCATCGGCAGGGCCTGGCGCCCTCCAGTTTGCAGCGGCTGCTTTCATCGTGGCGCGGCCTGTTCCGCTACCTCGCGGCCGAAGGCCTGCTGGCGCACGATCCGGTGGCCGGCGTGCGCGGCCCGAAGCTGCGCCGCAAGCTGCCGCAGGTGCTCGATACGGACGAAGCCGCGGGCCTGGTTGCCGTGGAAGGCGACGATGCACTGAGCGTGCGCGACCGAGCCATGCTCGAACTCTTCTATTCCAGTGGGCTGCGCCTGTCGGAACTGACAGGCCTGCATTGGGGGGACCTTGACCTCGCCGGCGGCGAAGTGCGCGTACTGGGCAAGGGCCGGAAGCTGCGCATCGTGCCGGTCGGGCGTTTTGCCGTCGAAGCGCTGCGCGCGCTCGCCGCCGAAGGCGGTGCCGGGCCGGACCTGCCCGTGTTCAAGGGGCGTGCCGGCGCGGCGATCAGCTCGCGCGCGGTGCAGCTGCGCTTCAAGCAGCTGGCGTTGCGCCAGGGTTCGATGAAGCGCATCCACCCGCATTTGTTGCGCCACACGTTCGCCAGCCACATGCTCGAATCGTCTGGCGATCTTCGCGCGGTGCAGGAATTGCTCGGCCACGCTGACATCGCCACGACGCAGATCTACACGCATCTGGACTTCCAGCACCTAGCGAAGGTGTACGACGCGGCCCACCCGCGTGCCCGGAAACGCGGGGCGCCGTAGCGCTGTTTCCCGACAGCGGGGAGATATTTCCGCCGCTAAGCTCGACGCGGACATTCATGGATGAAACCCAGTGCTTGCCGTCGTCTTCGTTGCGGCCGTTGCCGCATTCCTGGTCAGCGCCTTCGCCGGCGGTGGCGCGGGACTGATCCTGTTGCCCATGCTGGCACTGGTATTGCCCGCGGTGAGCGTGCCCGCGGCGCTGTCGATTGGCAGCACGTTGAGTTCGGTCTCCCGATTGGCGCTGTTTCGCCGGCATATCCGGTGGGATGTCGTCCGCTGGTTCCTGCCCGGCTTTGCCGGGGGCCGCGGACTGCCGGGTCAGGGAAACCCTCGCCATCCCGCCCGGCGGCTAGCCTGGACAAAAAAATACCGCCGGGCCCGGAGAGGCGCGGCGGCAACAGGGGAGTACCGCATTTGGGGGTTGCCGGTGCAGCGTGTTATTCAGTTTGGATCGATCTAAACACTCACGGCCGGAGTAGATTCCAACCCGCTTGCCTTGTCAAGAGCCTGCCGGTCCCTTGCGCTGGGCGCCGGTCCTCCCCACATCGGGCAGTCACGCCTTCACATCCCCTAAGGAGTCTTCCCGCATGGAATCCTTCCACGCCACCACCATCGTTTCGGTGCGCCGCAACGGCCAGGTCGTGATCGGCGGCGATGGCCAGGTCACCCTCGGCAATACGGTGATGAAGGCCAATGCCCGCAAGATCCGCCGCCTGGGCAGCAAGGGCGATGTCATCGCCGGCTTCGCCGGGGCGACCGCCGACGCCTTCACCCTGTTCGAGCTGTTCGAGGAGAAGCTCACCAAGCACGGCGGCAACCTCACCCGCGCCGCGGTCGAGATGGCCAAGGAATGGCGCACCGATCGCCGCCTGGGCCGCCTGGAGGCCATGCTGGCCGTGGCCGACAAAGAGGCATCCCTGCTGATTTCCGGGAACGGCGACGTGCTTGAGCCGGAGAGCGGCCTGATCGCTATTGGTTCGGGCGGCCCTTATGCGCAATCCGCGGCGCTGGCGCTGCTGGCGCACACCGAACTAGATGCGCGCACCATCGTCGAGCACGCGCTGAAGATCGCCGGCGATATCTGCATCTATACCAATCACAACACGACGATCGAAGAACTCTGATGTCCGAACTGACCCCCCGCGAAATCGTCAACGAACTGGACCGATACATCATTGGCCAGCACGACGCCAAGCGCGCCGTGGCCATTGCGCTGCGCAACCGCTGGCGCCGCATGCAGCTCGATCCGTCGCTGCGCGACGAGGTAACCCCAAAGAACATCCTGATGATCGGCCCTACCGGCGTGGGCAAGACGGAGATCGCGCGGCGCCTGGCGACGCTTGCCAACGCACCCTTCGTGAAGGTGGAGGCTACCAAGTTCACCGAAGTCGGCTATGTCGGCAAGGACGTCGAATCGATCATCCGCGACCTGGTGGACGTTTCCTACAAGCTGGTGCGCGACCAGGCCAAGGGCCGGGTGCGCAGCAAGGCAGAGGACGCCGCCGAGGACCGCATCCTGGACGCGCTGCTGCCGCGACGCCAGGCGGCCAGTGACTGGAATGCCCCGGCCACGCCCGCGGTGGACAACGACACCCGCCAGAAGCTGCGCAAGCAGCTGCGCGAGGGCACGCTCGATGATCGCGAGATCGAACTGGATTTCACCGCCAACGTTGGCGTGGAGATCGTCACCCCGCCCGGCATGGAGGAAATGAGCCAGCAGCTGGGCAAGATGTTCCAGAACCTCGGCGGCGCACGCTCGCAGACACGCAAGCTCGCCATCCGCGCCGCCCGTCCCCTGCTGATAGAGGAAGAAGCCGGCAAGCTGCTCAACGACGAGGAACTTCGCGCCCGTGCGATGGACCTGGCCGAGCAGAATGGCATCGTCTTCATCGACGAGATCGACAAGGTGGCCCAGCGTTCCGAATGGGGTGGCGCGGGGGTAAGCCGCGAAGGCGTGCAGCGCGACCTGCTGCCCCTGGTCGAAGGATCCACCGTCTCGACCAAGTTCGGCGCCATCAAGACCGACCACATACTGTTCATCGCGTCAGGTGCGTTTTCGCTGGCCAAGCCGTCGGACTTGATCCCCGAGCTGCAGGGCCGCCTGCCGATCCGCGTGGAGCTTTCGGCGCTGAGTGTCGACGACTTCAAGCGAATCCTCCGCGAGCCGCACAATGCGCTTACAAAACAATACGTTGCCTTGCTCAGCACGGAGGGCGTGACCCTTGAATTCGCCGACTCGGGCATCGACCGGCTGGCCGAGGTGGCCTTCCAGGTGAACGAGCGCACCGAGAACATCGGTGCCCGCCGCCTGCACACGGTGATGGAGCGTCTGCTGGAGCGGATCTCATTCGAGGCAGCGGATAAAAGTGGCGAAAAGTACGCGATCGACGCCGAATATGTCGATAAAACGCTCGCAAGTCTCGTCAAGGACGAGGATTTGAGCCGTTACATCCTGTAAACAATTGTGAAGGCTTCGGTGGGTTAAAATACGGTCGTATGGGAAAGATCATTCAGTTGAAGACCAATGGCCAGCGGGCCAGCCTGCGCGAGGCGCAGGACAACCGCCAGCTCGTTCGGTTGTGGCGCGGCGAACTCGAACACGGCAGCTTCTGTGGCTATGTGGGCGGTGTCGGCCGTGAATTTTTCTTGCTGTGGGTCGTCGGCGACGGCATCAGCTATGACGGTATGTACGTCATGCGCCACAGGGATGTCACCGAACTGGAAGTCCCCGACAAACATCACAGCTTCCTCGAGAAGGCCCTGGCGCTCAAGGGCATCAGCCCCACGCCGCCGGCGGTCTTCCCGCTGGACGACATCGGCCAGGTGGTCCGCGCGGCCAGTGCCAACGCCCCTGTCATCGGCGTGCACGTGGATAGCGAGGAAGACACCGAGGTCTGCTACATCGGCCGCGTGGTGAGCTACGAGGAAGACGGCTTCAACATGCAGGAGATCACCCCGGACGCCGAATGGCTGGGCGAAGCATCGTTCTTCGCCTGGGATGAAATCTCCACCATCAGCATCGAGGATGCCTACGCCACTTCACTGCTTGCGGTAGCGGGGGATCCTCCGCCGCTGGAACAGGGTGACTCCGGCGGCGTCGGCCACGCT
>NZ_DATHFX010000051.1:0-4727 GCF_035317885.1 Pinirhizobacter sp. | reverse complement strand
CGGTGGTGACGCGGATCACCGATTGGCCCTTGGCGTTGGTGACCACGGCAAACTGCACGCCCGGGGGAATGCCGCTGCGGTCGATGCCTGCGCGTGCATAGGCCTCGACCGAGGCCAGCCCCACCTGCACATTCTTGTTGTCACCGGGGGACTGGGAGACCAGTGGGATTTCGGCCAGCAGTGGCTGGTCCAGGTTGGACTTGACCTGCACGGCGCCCAGACTCTGCGCCGCGGCGTACTGGGAGGCCAGCGCAAGCGCCAGCGCTACCGAAAGCTTTAACGGACGACTCATCTTAAGTATTCCCCCGATTAACCCAATGACAGGCCCGGCTCCCCCGCGAGGAGGCTTGCCATCGCTAAGGCGCAAGAGTAATGCAGGCCCTTAACAAACAACAATAGGCGGCACAGGCAGTTACGCGACAACGTTAAAGGGGTCATGAAAACTTGATTCAGTGACCGGCGCGTCCCGTCGAGGAGCCTTGCGCGGGACCTGCCGCCGGCGCCGCGGCCCGGGCCTGGGCCAGCTGTCGCTCAAGGTCGGCGATAGCCTGGTCCTTCGCCTTCAGCTCGGCATCGGCCTTGGCGCTATTGGCCTCCAGGGTATCCACGCGCTGGTGCAGATCCTTCACTTGCGCCCCTTCGCTTGCCGTCTGCACCTGTACGACGTGCACCTTGCTTGCGTCGTCCTGGGCCCAGGTGGTGGCGACCATGGCCAGCAACGCAAAGCCAAGGGTGAACTTCATCGAAGGCGCGAAGGTCATGGCTAGAGGTAGTCCGTGATCAGGATTTCGGCGATCTGCACGGCGTTCAGCGCCGCGCCCTTGCGGATGTTGTCCGAAACGATCCAGAGGTTCAATCCGTTTTCGTGGGAAATATCCTGGCGGATGCGTCCGACGAAGACCTCGTTCTTTCCGGCCGCGTCGCTCACCGGCGTGGGATAGCCCCCGGCCCGCCGCTCGTCGATCACCACCACCCCGGGCGCGGATTCAAGCAAGGCGCGCGCGGTGTCGGCGTCGATGGGGTCGCGGGTCTCGATGTGCACGGCCTCAGCGTGACCATAGAACACCGGCACGCGCACCGCGGTGGGGTTCACGCGGATGCTCTCGTCCTCGAGGATCTTGCGTGTTTCCCAGACCATTTTCATTTCTTCCTTGGTGTAGCCGTTGGGCTGGAAGTCGTCGATGTGGGGGATCACGTTGAAGGCGATCTGCTTGCTGAATTTCGACGGCTCCACTTCCTGGAAGTTGAGCAGGGCCGCCGTCTGCTTGGCCAATTCATCCATCCCCGAGCGCCCTGCCCCGGACACTGACTGGTAGGTGGCTACGTTGATGCGTTCGATGCCCACCGCGCGATGGATCGGCGCCAGCGCCACCAGCATCTGCATCGTGGAGCAATTGGGGTTGGCGATGATGCCGCGCGTCTCGTACTGGGCGATGGCATGCGGGTTCACTTCGCTCACCACCAGCGGGATGTCGTCCTGGTAGCGGAACTCCGATGTGTTGTCGATAACCACGGCACCCGCGGCGGCGGCACGCGGGGCGTGCTCGCGGCTCACCGAGCCACCGGCGGAGAAGAACGCGATATCCACGCCCGCGAAATCGAAGTCGGCAAGGTTTTTGACCACCACCTGTTTGCCCGCGAAGTCGACCTTGCCACCGGCGGTGCGTTCACTGGCGAGCGCAATCAGCTCGCCGACCGGGAAATCGCGCTCGGCCAGCACACTGAGCAGTGTTTCGCCGACGGCTCCGGTGGCGCCGACAATGGCGACGTTGTATGAGGTCTTCTTGCTCATGGGTCCTTCAATTCGTGGGTGTGTGGCAGGGAATAGTCAAACGATGCGGCTGGGCGGATTGCCGGCATGCGGCCCGTGCCCGAAGAAGGCCAGCACGTTGTCGATGGCAAGAGCCGCCATGGCACGGCGGGTGCGCCCGCTGGCGCTGGCGATATGCGGGGACAGTACCACGTTGTCCAGCGCCAACAGCGCGCGGTGCACCGCCGGCTCGCCTTCGAATACATCCAGCCCCGCCGCCGCCAGCCGGCCTTCGCCGAGCGCGGTCGCGAGCGCTACATCATCGACGATGCCGCCGCGGGCGATGTTCACCAGGGTGGCGGTGGGTTTCATTGCGGTGAGTTCCGCGGCACCGATGGCGTGATGGCTTTCGGGCGTCAGCGGCAACACCAGCATCAAGTGGTCGGATTCGCGCAGCAACGTGGCTTTGTCCACATAGTGCGCGTTCACCGATTGCTCGGTACCTGCATCCAGGCGCGAACGATTGTGGTAAATCACCCGCATGTCGAAGCCCGATGCGCGCCGTGCAATGGCCTGGCCGATACGTCCCATGCCCAGGATGCCCAGCGTGCTGCCGTGCAGGTCCATGCCCAGCCATTGATCGAAGCGCGTGCCCTGCCAGTGCCCGGCGCGCAACCAGCGCTCGGCGGCACCGACGCGGCGGGCAGCCGCCATCAACAGTGCCCAGGCGTAATCGGCGGTGGTATCGGTGAGGACATCGGGCGTGTTGGATGCCGCCACGCCGTGGACACGCATGGCATCGATGTCGAAATTGTTGTAACCCACGCTCACGTTGGCGACGAACTTCAGGTGCGGCGCACGGGAGAGCACGCGGTCGTCGATGCGGTCGGCAAGGCCTGTGACGGCGGCGGCCATGCCATGCAGCCTGGCAACCAGCTCTTCGGTCGAGAAAGCCCGGTTCTGAAGCTCCGCATGGACGTCGAACACCGGCTCCAGGCGGGCGATGACGTCCGGGAACAGCGGACGGGAGACCCATATTTTCGGTTTGTCGCCCATCGTTCAGGCGATGCGCGGCGTGACTGGCCCGACGTCGCCGCACTGGGCGCGATGCCGGAGGGCCTGGTCCATCAGCACCAGGGCCACCATGGCCTCGGCGATGGGCACCGCCCGGATGCCCACGCAGGGATCGTGCCGGCCCTTGGTGATCACTTCCACGGCGTTGCCGTGCTTGTCGAGGCTCTTGCCCGGGACCAGCACGCTGGAGGTCGGCTTGAGCGCGATGGAGGCCACCACCGGTTGGCCGCTGCTGATGCCGCCGAGGATGCCGCCGGCATGGTTGGACGTAAAGCCGTCCATCGTCAGTTCGTCGCGGTTTTCGGTGCCGCGCAGGGATGCGACGGCAAAGCCATCGCCGATCTGAACACCCTTGACGGCGTTGATGGACATCAGCGCCGACGCCAGCTCGCCATCGAGCTTGCCGTAGATCGGCTCACCCCACCCGGGGGGCACGCCATCGGCCACCACGGTCACGCGGGCGCCCACCGAATCGCCGGACTTGCGCAGGGCGTCCATGTAGGCCTCAAGCTCGGGCACTTGTGCTTCGTGCGGCCAGAAAAACGGATTGCCTTCCACCACGGACGGATCGAAGCCCGCGGGGACGATGTCGCCCAGTTGGGCGACGTATCCAGCCACACGAACGCCGTGTTTTTCGGCCAGCCATTTCTTGGCCACCACGCCGGCCGCCACGCGCATGGTGGTTTCCCGCGCCGAGGAACGGCCGCCACCGCGGGGGTCGCGGATGCCGTACTTGTGCCAGTAGGTGTAATCGGCGTGCGCCGGGCGGAAGGAATCGACGATGTTGCCGTAATCCTTGCTGCGCGCGTCGACGTTGCGAATGAGCAGCGCGATCGGCGTGCCGGTGGTCTTGCCCTCGTACACGCCGGAAAGGATCTCCACGTCGTCTGCCTCGCGACGCTGCGAGGTGTAGCGGGACTTGCCGGTGGCGCGGCGGTCAAGGTCGTGGCGGAACTCCGAAGCATCCAGCTCAAGGCCGGGCGGGCAACCGTCGATCACGCAACCAATGGCAGGACCATGGCTTTCGCCGAAGGTGGTGACGGAAAAGATCTTGCCAAAGGTGTTGGACGACACGTTAAGCGCTTCCTACAGGTTTCGTGACTGGCGCAATTCGCGGATGCCCGCGGCATGGTCGATAAGATCCCGACGCTCAAGCGCGAAGATACCCATCTGGCCTACCTTGAACTCCAGCCAGACGAATGGAAGGTTCGGCAACAGTTCCATCAGCGCATGTTCGCTGTCGCCCACTTCCACGATGATCAGGCCGTCATCGGTGAGGTGGTCGGCCGCCTCGTCGAGCATGCGCAAGGTGAGGTCAAGTCCATCATCGCCGGAGGTCAGCCCAAGGGCGGGTTCATGGCTGTATTCAGGCGGAAGCGCTGCGTATTCGGCGTGGGTAACGTAGGGTGGATTGGATACGATCAGATCGTATTTTTCACCGGCGAGGCCGGCAAACAGGTCGCTCTGCACCGCGCGCACGCGATCGGCCTGCTGGAAGATGATGTTTTCGCGCGCCAGCGACAGTGCCTCGGGGCTGATGTCGGCGATGTCGACCTGCCAGCCAGGGTTGTACTCGGCCATGGCGATGCCGATGCAGCCCGAACCCGTACACATGTCCAGTGCGCGCTCCACCGACCGGCCGTCCAGCCACGGCGAAAACCCGCCTTCGATGAGCTCGGCAATGGGCGAGCGCGGCACCAGCGCGCGGTGGTCGCTTTTGAACTTCATGCCGGCGAACCAGGTTTCACCCACCAGATAGGCCACGGGCAGGCGCTCGGTGACACGGCGCTCGATCAACGCCAGCAGGTTGCCGCGCTCATCACGGGTGAGCCTGCCGGCACCATAAGCCGGGGGGATATCCGGCGGCAGGTGCACCGCGGCCAGCACCAGGTGGGTGGCTTCA
>NZ_DATHFX010000050.1:0-4684 GCF_035317885.1 Pinirhizobacter sp. | reverse complement strand
GTTTTTTTACCGCCTGGCATTCACACGGTACGCTTTCGCCTGCCGATGCGCCACCGCGCAAACTGGCGGCCACGTTGGCGGTCTGCCTGGCGCTTACGTGGCTCAACCCGCATGTGTACCTGGACACGCTGTTCCTGATCGGTTCGATCTCCACGCAGTTCCCCGGCGGGCACCTTCAGTTCGCCCTGGGTGCGATGGCAGCTTCACTGGTGTTCTTCTTCGCGCTGGGTTACGGCTCGGGCCTGCTGCGTCCCGTGTTCGCCAAACCGCGCGCCTGGCAGGTGCTGGAGGTGATCATCGGCGTGGTGATGTGGGTGATCGCGGCGAAGCTGTTGCTGGGGTAGCCACTTTGCTGCGCCCGATGCCGGCGTGGCATGCCTTACGTGGCGAAATACCGGCCCGGTGGCGTGCCGTAGGCTTTCCGGAACATGGCAACGAACGCGCTGACGGTGGCGTAGCCCAGTGCGTCGGCGACATCGCTTACGCGCATGCCGCGGGCCAGGTGTTCGAGCGCGCGCGATAACTTTGCCTGTTGGCGCCATTGCGCGAAGCTGCAGCCGGTTTCGTCGCGGAACAGTCGGGTAAGGGTGCGCGTGGATACGCCGCTGGCCTGCGCCCATTCGTCGACGCCGCGCGCGTCGTCGGGGTGTTCGATGATGGTGGTGGCCATCTTCTGCAGCCGTCGGTCGGTTGGCATGGGCAGGTGCATGGGGTCCACCGGTGCGCGGCGCATTTCATCCACCAGCACGGCCATCACGCGCTGCTGTTCCTCGCTGAGCTGCGCCAGGTCGGTCCAGGTGCTTGCACGCAGCACCAGTGAACGGAGCAGCTCGTTCACGCCTACCACGCAGGGATGGATGGGCAGGCAATGCGCCATGTGTGGTGCGACAAACAGCCCCCATCCGCGGCTCGGGCCGGTGATGCGGATGGTGTGCTCGGCGCCGGGCGGCAGCCAACCGGCGCGGCCGGGTAGAAGCATCCATGATCCTTGCCGCGTCTGCGAGACGAACAGCCCGCGTTCGACATAGAACAGCTGTCCGCGCACGTGGCTATGCCAGCCCTTCTCCACCAGCGGAAGATCGCCTTCGGCCTGGTAGGCGATCAGTGGTGGACCATCGGCGCGTTCGAGTGCATCCAGGAGGTCGTGGTGGAGCATGTCGGAAAAGGTGCAACCTCGATCAGATTTATCGAAGTATATGAAGAATCTCTTGATAAACGCCACAAGATCACCTTCTAGCCTAGTCGCACCCAATCCACCGATTCGAGCGCATAGGGAGCGAACAGGAAATCGCGGATCGTCGAGATTCGATCATTGCGCCAATCGACCAGGACAAAATACGCTGGTTTCTCCATCGCGCTTTTGTCAAAAACCAGCATGGCTGGACGGCTTTCGACCGCGCCAAGGGCGAATCGCCATTTCGTTTCTTCGGCATAGCGTGTGAAATACAAAGCGATCCTGTCGCGGCCTTCCAGCTGAAGCCGGTTCACAAGCTCGAGCTTCACGTCATCGGCGAGCATCGCGCGAATCGCATCGAAATCTCCGCTCTGAAACAGATGGACATAGGCTGAGATCTTCCGACGGTCCGAATCGGACATCAGCGGCAGACGGGTATCGTCCGGTGCCTGTGCCAGTCGCCGCAGGGCCGCGCGACCGCGCTGAAGCGCCGATTTGGCGGCTGCCGGGGAGCACTCGGCGATGCTTGCGATTTCTTCCACCGAGTGGCCCAGCACATCCTTGAGGATCACCGCGCAGCGCTGAAGTTCAGGCAGCCGCACAAATGTCTGAAAGCTGATCGCGGTGATGTCATCCTCGGCCATGGGCGCGGCCTCGACGTCGTCGAAGAGCGGAACGAACGTGTTCCGCGACCTGTTGCGCAGGAAATCCAGGCTTGCGTTGTGGGCGATGCGAAACAACCAGCCTTCGAGATTGTCCACCTCGGCGCCTTGGGCTCGCGCGTTAAGGGCCTTGACCAGGGTGTCCTGCAGTACGTCCTCTCCATCGACAGAGGATCCCGTCATACGTGCGCAATAGCGATGAAGGCGTGGCCGCAGCGCTTTCAGGCGATCGGCTAATTCGTCCATGTTCATATCGGTTTTACGCTGCCCCACGCCGAATGGTTGTGCCAACCGCCGTGGACCAGGACAAAAGCTGTTCTGGGTATCGACATTACCTGTCCCTTTCGTTGATTTTACGGTGTTGTCCGCCGTTAAAGACGGCGCCGTCGCTCATGGGTTCTCGCTCAATACCGCCGTGCCCAGGATCGAGTCGACGCTTGCCAGCGCGAGGATCTCCGGGAAACAGGCTTTCATGCGCGGCTCGTCGCGCATCGCCTGGACGGCGGCGGGATTCTCCCATTCCGAGTAGATGACGACGTTGGCGCCGTCCCTGGCGGCGATCAGCCGGGTCGACTTCCAGCCGGCTAGCGTGCTGATCACTGTCCTGGTGTTCTGTTTCAACAGTGCGATCAGTGCATCCTGCTTCGCAGGTTCCACCTTCAGAAGATTGATCAGCACGACGGGTTCGTTGGACATGGCGGGTTTCCTTCAGTGATGGGCATATCAAGGACGAAGCGGCGGGTAGAAACGGATCGCGCCTAGAAAAGAAAGTTTTGAGAATGCCCTGGCTTCGCCGCGCGGGGCTGACTTCAAGCACTGGTGGCAGGCGTGGCGTTTTACCAAGCTGGCGACCCTGGTCGAAGAAGGTGTTGCAATGGCTGCGGTCTCGCCGATGCATGGAAAGCCCTGCGCAGAGGAGTGCGCCATTCACGGGCGAAGGCACGGACGCAGGCTTCTGGCCTTCGCCATCATCGTCATATCCACGTGCAGCACCCTGCATGCGGCTTCGTCGGCCGTGCGCCAATCGTTCGACATCCAGGTGCCATGGGTGCCGCAGGCTGCTTCGCTCGGTGGCAGAACCGAGCTTGTCTACGAACTGCAGCTGACCAACTTTTCCGACGATACGCTGGACCTGGAAAGCGTCGACGCGTTGGATGGGGCGACCGGCGCGTCCCTGGGCCACCTCGATGGCAAGGCGCTGGATGCCGCCATAGGCAGGGTCGGATCCACGCCTGCGAAGCGATCGGTTGCGCCCGGCGGGCACGCCACGATTTTTCTCTCACTGCCTGCGCCAGCCCCTGGGGCGGTCGTCGCGCATCGCATCGAATACACAGTGGCCGGAACGACGCAACATTTCCCCGTTGAGGGAGGCAGGTTCACGCCACGACCGGCAAACCCGGTTGCGCTGGGTCCACCCTTGCGCGGCGGTCCATGGGTGGCGATCTACGATGCCTCGTGGGAGCGCGGTCATCGCCGCGTACTCTACGCCGTGGATGGCCGCGTGCACTTGCCCGGTCGCTTCGCCATCGACTGGATCAAGGTGGACGCGAACGGAGCGCATGCAAGCGACAACGGCAGCAAGCCGGCCAACTGGTTCGGCTACGGCGCCGATGTGCTCGCGGTCGCCGATGCCACGGTGGCTGCGACTCGCGATGGCGTTGCCGAACCCAGCGTGGTGGCGCCCGGGCCATCGCGCGTGCCCATTGGCGATGCCACTGGCAATTATGTCTCGCTGAACCTGGGCGATGGCCGCTTCGTCTTCTTCGAGCATCTGAAGCCCGGCAGTGTGCTCGTGCACCCGGGCCAACACGTGCGCCACGGGGACGTGATCGGCAAGCTCGGTTTCACCGGCCAATCCACCGGGCCACATCTGCACATGCATGTCGCCGACACCAATGCGCCATTGGCCGCCGAGGGGCTTCCCTATGCCATGGGCGGTTTCCGGGTGGAAGGAACCTTCCCGTCGATCGAAGTGTTTGGCGCCGGTCAAGCCTGGACTCACCACACCGCATCGCCCCAGGCGCCCGGCATGCCCGGACCGCTGGATGTAGTGACCTTCACGTCGCGATGACTTCGCCTGGGAATCACGCCGCGCTTGTTACTCTCATCTATCGATGTTCAGTGCCAAAACTATCTCGCGACCACGGGAATTCACCCGGACTCGGAGGTTTCAGAAGCCATGACCACATCGGACAAGAACGCACAGAAAAATCCACCACCTGCCATGCATGCGCCACCGGTGGTGTCACCGCAGGCATGGGAAACGGCGCGGCAGCAGCTGCTGGTGAAGGAGAAGGCGCAATCCCACGCCCGTGATGCGCTGGCAGCCGAGCGCCGGCGCATGCCGTGGATGGCCGTGGAGAAGACCTATGCCTTCGAGGGGCCCTCTGGCAAGGTGGGCCTGCCCGAGTTGTTTGATGGGCGCCGCCAGCTGGTCCTCTACCGTGCCTTCTTCGAGCCTGGCGTGTTCGGCTGGCCCGATCACGCCTGCCGCGGCTGCTCGATGGTGGCCGACCAGGTCGCCCACGTCGCCCACCTCAACGCCCGCGATACCACCCTGGTATTCGTTTCACGCGCGCCGCAGGCGGACATTGCCCGGTTGAAAGCGCGGATGGGCTGGGACAACATCCCGTGGTTCACCCTCACAGATGGCTTCGATGCCGACTTCGGCGTGGACGAGTGGCACGGGACCAATGTGTTCTATCGCGACGGCGACCGCCTGTTCCGCACGTACTTCATCAACAACCGCGGCGACGAGCAGATGGGTGGCACCTGGAATTACCTCGACCTCACGCCGCTGGGGCGCCAGGAGGTCTGGGAAGATTCGCCCGAAGGCTATCCCCAGACC
>NZ_DATHFX010000049.1:0-4335 GCF_035317885.1 Pinirhizobacter sp. | reverse complement strand
GTCGCTGCTCGGGATTGAGGTTCATCCGTCCCATCAGGCGCTCGGCCACGGCGATCTCTTGCGGCGACACGCGGCCATCAGCCTTGGCCACGGCACCGAGGATGGCGTACAGCGGGCCAATGAAGCCGCCCGCGGCGGGCGTGGCCTCGCGCCGGTTGCGGCCGGCATCGAACATGAAACCGAGCATGCCGCCGATCACGGCGCCGATCGGGCCGTGCAGCAGGAAGAAACCGATCAGTGCGCCGATCAGGGTGCCGGTGAAATTCATGGATTGGCCTGGCGTTGTGGCGACTGGGCGGCGTACCAGGTCGCGAGCTGGTCGAGTTCGGCCTCCGAGAGGGGCCCCAAGGCCGCGCGCATCACGGCGACGTCGCGCCGGCCGTCGCGGTATTGGCGCAGGGCCTGGCGAAGGTAGTCCTCGCGCTGGCCGGCCAGGTTGGGGGCCCCGGCCATCGTAGCCATGCCATCGACGCCGTGGCAGGCCGCGCACAGGCCCAGGCGTGCCGGTTTCACCGGCACGGCGCCTTGGGTCATGACGGGAGCGGCGAGCATGGCCGCCGCGAGGACGAGGTTTCGCATGGACGAGTAGTGGGGACGACAGAACGGGATTCTAGCAGTGCCGCGGGCGTCCGCCCCGGGGCCGGCCAGTTACAATGGGCACTTCTCCTTATTTCCCGGAGCCCACGTCGTGCCGACCACCCTGCTGCAATCCGACCTGCCTGGCCTTGAGCTGGTCCACCGCGGCAAGGTCCGCGACGTGATCGCCCTGCCCGGCAACCGCCTGCTGATGGTGGCCACCGACCGTTTGTCGGCTTTCGACGTGGTGCTGCCCGATCCGATTCCCGGCAAGGGCGAGATGCTCACCCAGATCTCCAACTTCTGGTTCGGCAAGACGGCACACATCATCCCCAACCACCTCACCGGCACGCCCGTGGAAGAGGTATTGCCGCCTGGCGCAGACCTTGGGCTCTATCGCCGCCGCGCGGTGGTCACCCGGCGATTGAAGCCGGTGCCGGTGGAGGCCATCGCCCGCGGTTACCTGATCGGTTCGGGCTGGAAGGATTACCAGGCCACCGGCGCCGTGTGCGGCATCGCCCTGCCACCGGGCCTGAAGCAGGCCCAGCAGTTGCCCGAGCCGATCTTCACCCCGTCGAGCAAGGCCGCGGTGGGTGACCACGACATGAACGTGACCTTCGAGCACGTGGTGGATACGGTGGGCGCGGAGCTGGCCGGAAAGGTGCGAGATGCCACGCTTGCCCTGTACCGCTTCGCCGCCGCTTATGCTGCCGAACGCGGCATCATCATTGCCGACACCAAATTCGAATTCGGCACCGATGAACAGGGCACGCTGTACGTGATGGATGAGATGCTCACTCCGGATTCGTCGCGTTTCTGGCCGGCCGAACACTATGCGGTGGGCATCAGCCCGCCCAGTTACGACAAGCAGTATGTCCGCGATTACCTGGAAACACTCGGCTGGAACAAGACAGCGCCGGGCCCGCGGATTCCCGCCGACGTCATTGCCGGTACCGCGGCCAAGTACGCCGAGGCGCTGGAACGACTGGCCGGCATCCATATCGACTGACCACACGGCAAGGGGAAAGGCCATGCGCGATGCGAATACCTGGTTTGGCAACTACGCCGCCGACCACCAGAACCCGACCAACCGCACGATCCACTGGATCTGCGTGCCGGCGATCACCTGGTGCGCGGTGGCCTTCCTGTGGATCGTGCCGGTACCCCAATGGCTCGGACGCCCGGGTTTCTTCGCGGTGCTGGCGATGTTCCTGGCCTTCGTCTTCTACTACTTCCGGCTGTCGCGCGGCATCGGACTTGCCATGGCCGCGGTGTTCGTGGCGATGTCACTGATCACCGAGGTGCTGTACCGCGTGCTGGGGCCAGCCAACCTGGGTTGGCTGGCACTGGCCGTCTTCGTGGTGGCATGGATCGGCCAGTTCGTCGGCCATCACATCGAAGGCCGCCGCCCGTCTTTCTTCACCGACATCCAGTATCTGTTGATCGGCCCGGCATGGTTGATGAGCAAGGTGTTCCGGCGCGTCGGCATCACTTATTGAGAACCTGGTGACGCAAACCATCCTGACCCTGCTCAGCGCCCTGATCTGGTGGGTGCTTTATTCCAGCGCGGCGGCCATCGTGCCCGCTGTGGTTGTCTACTTCATGCTGCGCATGGTGGAAAGGACACCGGTGGTGTTCAACCGCGCGTACTTCGCCTGCCTGTTGTGGACGCTGTTTGGCATAGCCACGGCAGGCCTGGTGCTGCTGGCGCAGAAGAGTTCGCCGGCCGCGGGTTACGCGTTGTTCGCCTCGCCCTGGATGCGCGGCGCGCTGATCGTGGACATGCTGGCCGGCGTGCTGCTGGTATGGCGCCTGGTGCCGCGCGCGGATGCACGTCGCGTGCGCATCACCAGCGCCTGCATGGCGGTGGCGGCTGTCATGGTCCTTGCGCTGATGCTGGGCGCCATCCTCGTTTCGCGCTAAGCCTGGGATCAAGGGCCTGCCGCGTAACGCGGTTGGGGGTCAGAGTATTTACGCTGACCCCGGAGTGGGCTGTTCGCTGGCTACTGGCCCGCTGCGCGCCGGTTGGCGCGTGTGACGTCCTGGACGAAACCGGCGAAGGGAATATCGGTGATGCCGACCAGGCCGATGTGGCTGTTCTCGCCGTCCAGGATGCGCCCGGTTACCGGTTGGTCGGCGTAGTCGAACCAGTGTGCGCCGACGATCACCCCGCTCGCTTTCGCCGCATCGACGAAGCGCGCATAAGCCTTGCCCCGCTCACCCTCGCCGGCAACGGCAACCACGCCATTGCCGAACGGCCCGCGGTCGGCGGAGCCGAAATGGAACTCGGTCACCATCACCGGTTTATCCATGCGCCTGAAGGCCGCGACATCCAGGCCATGTTCGGGAAGGTCGGCATAGGCGTTGATGCTCACGACATCGCAATAGCGTGCGCAAGCGGCCTCCACTTCGGGGGTGCGCACGGCCAGGCGGCCGCCAAGGAACAGGTGGTGCGGATCAGCCTTCTTCAGCGCCGTGGCGACTGTGCGGAAATAGGTTTCGGCATAAAGGGTGAGGAAGTCGATGTAGTCTGCAGCGATGGCCGGATGGGCTTCGGCCGGCACCGGCGCCTGGAAACCCGGTGCCAGTAAATGATCCCAGCCTGTCAGCGGCACGCCCCAGGCGGCGGCGAGTTTGCCGGCGTCGCCGTATTTCTTCCGCAATGACGCAACGAAAGCCTGCTTGGCGGGACTTTCCGGACCCAGCTGCAGGGCGCCGGTGGCCAGGCCCCAGCGGCCTTGCGGACCACGCCCGGCCCACGCCAGTTCGTTGTCGGCGAAGTAGCCAAGAAGCCAGGGATCGTCGCGTGCACCCTTGGTGGCCTTCGCCACCGCGATCGTGGTGGCGGCGACAAACTTCGGATCGAAGGGATCGGGCATGCGGCCCCAGTAGTCGTAGCCGGTGGACACGCTGGCGAAATTGCCATCGATCACCACCGGCACCGTATAGGCGATGCGGTGGGCCGTGAACAGCGATGGATCGCTCCAGTTGCCCAGCGTATTGAAGCCCCAGCCGCGCAGTCGATCCAACGTCACCTTCGCCCACTTTTGCGGCCAGGCATCGCCGTAGGTGCGTTGCAGGTTGGCGCGGTAGAAATCGAACCACTGGCCATGGTTCATGCCGTTGTCGCGTTGCGAGCCATTGTCGCTGCGATCGTCGCCCTGTCCGTAGAACTTGCCCAAGGGGCCGTTCGTGGGCGGCAAGCCTTCGAACATAGCCTTGCGGCCCTGGATGTAGGTCATGCCGCCGTCGATAGCCACGGCGTTCACGCCGAGCGAGAAGAACGACTTGCCGTCAGGTGTGACCAATGTCCAGGCGCCCTTCACCTTAGCCAGGCTGAACCAGCCGGTGGCCTTCAGGCCCGGCCGCCCTTCGCATTGGGGGTCGGCCGCGGCATGGGGGTCAGAGTCGTTGACTCTGACCCCGCAGGGAGTGCTGACCACGCCGCCATAGCCGGGCACGGCCGGCGATGAGGGATCGGCATGCAGCGATGCCTTCTTCAGCCCCGCGTCGTCGGCGATTTTTTCAGGCCACGTTGTACGCGTGTATTGGCCGTACGCATCGACGATGCCGGTGTAGGCAGCATCGAGCGCGGGGGTGTCGGCAACGACAGATACGGCACCGAACAGCACCACTTGCGGTGCATTGGGCGAGGGCATCGACACGCGCACGGAACGCGCCGTGCCTGGGTCGAAACTGCCGTCGACCGTGGTTGCGACAATGGTGCCCTGCCATGGCATGGGCGGCCCCACCTGCATG